>CAJXVQ010000288.1 GCA_913060685.1 uncultured Verrucomicrobiales bacterium | reverse complement strand
TCTACACAGAGTAGATCGTCGGCAGCGTCAGATGTGTATAAGAGACAGGCCAGGGTGAGCCGGATGTCACCGGAAAAGTCCTGGTGCCCAAGGTGATCCATTCGGAGAAGAGCTTTCAGCTGATTCGCCACCAGATTGTGGGTGGTTATGCCATCCAGTTTTTCTGGGCTGATGGGCACAGCACGGGAATTTACTCCTACGATTTCCTGCAGCGGCTGGGATGAATGGTTGAGCAGAGTGATTGGCCTGTGTCTTCTCTTTATGTGATCGTAATTCACTGAAGATAGGTCCTTTTTGATTCAGGGGGCAGGGGGTTTTACCATTTTCGAAGAGCCCGAATGGAAGATTGGAAAACGAGGGCGTAAAAAAGCGAGCCTCCGAAGTGGCTCGCTTTTATTTCCAAATCGATCAGAGATTTGTTGCTACTGGAGGGCAAGTTGGACGAGGCGTTTGATGCCTTCCTCCGCCTTTTCACTTCCGGGGTGGAGGTGACGGGCTTTGTAGAACCAAGAGAGGGCGGAGCCGACGTTGCCGCGCTCTTCGTGATCCATTGCGTTGTTAAGGGCGATGGTGAAGTCGGCGACTCTTGGGGCGAGTCGGGTCATCACTTGGTTGAGGTTCGGATCATCCGGGAAGCGTTCGTGAACAACGGAAAGTTTTTCCCAAGCGGCATAGTGTAGTCCGCTTTTGGACATTTCTTCGGCTCCTCCAACGGCCTTTTTGATTGACGTGATATTGTCGAGGACCTGCCTAAATTTCGCCAGGCGGTCGGCATCATCTTTGATGGCTGAGGCAAGCTCATGTTGGCGCTCGAAGACCTGGCGATAGTTCTTCTCGGCGAAGAGTCGGTCGAAGTCGTTGCGGAGTTGGATGATCGATCCACCGGCTTCGACGAGGCTGTCAAACTCAGCAAGCATGGGGTTTTGAGGCCAAATTTCCATCGCGAGACGGATTGCCTCCTGTGCCTTTTCCGTGTCCCTGGCAATGAGATGGTTCTTTGCCATCATAATGTGCATGTCGCTCGCGCGGGTGAAGGTGGCGACAGCAGCCTGGGCCTTGGTGGCATCGAAGTCATTTGCCTTGTTCTGGAGTATTTTGATCTGCTCGGTGGCTTTGACGTAGTCCTTGGAGTCAATTGCGTTGAGAAGGACGTTTGAGCCGCGAACGAATTCGAGAACCTTGCGCTTCTTCACGCGGGGCAGAGTGTCGATGGAGGGCATGAATTCACCGACGATGAAGGCTTCGGCGAGACGCTTGGAAGCCGATTCGAGTTCCTCTTGTTCGACGAGGAAGGAGAAGACTTCGACCCCTTTGTCGACATCACGCATGGCCTCGTTGGCAAGTGAGTCGAGGGTGGAGACGGTCGGGCTGACTCCGAGGCTCTCGCTGAACATCTTGTTGATGTCGGAGTCCTTATCGATGTAGAGGGTCCCATCTCCTTCATTCCAAATCTGGTTGTAGAAGCGGGAAGCCATGATGACGTGGCGGAAACGGCGCTGAACGAAGAACTGAACCATGAGGGCCTGGTATTGCACTTTGGCGAGCTCTTGTTTGACCTTGGATTCAAGTTCCTTACTCCGTTTGACCGCTTCAATTTCGGTGATGCGGCGAACATATTCGAGGTATCGAAGAGACTGTGCGCCGCGACCGACCTGTTGGGCTTGTTCGGTGGTTTCCTCGTTCTCACCACCGGCGGCACGGGTGTTCCCAACATTGGGGTCTTGTTCAGTGCGGGCTTTCCAATCGGCGTCCTGGATCGCCCTTTCTTTTTCTGCCTTCATCGCAACGAGCATCTCATCGGTGCGACGTTTGTCCTTTTTGGAGAGGATGGCGGTGTAGATGGCATTACTCAGGGAGTCGCAGAGCTTGGCATCTCCCGGGTATTCTGCCGCTCTGGGAAGGAGTGCGACTGCTTCGCCGAAGACGGGGCCGCCCTTACGGTGTGGCGAGAGAATGGCGAGGATCTCGTCGATGGTGTCGCGATATTCGTCTGCTTCCTCCGACCTGTTTTCGGGTTCGTTGAGGTATTTCTCAAAGCGGGCGGCAACGAGGCGGTTGTTGCTGGCGGCCCACGTGCTCCCGTTCCAGGAGATTGTGTCGTTGGTAGGATCGAAAAAGCCGACTTCGTTCCCAAGGAGCCCGCCATTGGCGTTGTTATTGCTACTTTGAGAGGGCTGGGACCGGGTGACGGTGTCACTTGGAGTCGAATTATTGTTATTCGTCGGAGCCGGGGGGGTGTAGACCTGCCCGAGGATCGGCAGGGTGAGTGAGAGTGAAAGCAGGGTTTTTTTCATAACATTCGTAGGGATACGTGGGAACTTAGAGCTGTTTTACGTCTTGGGCAACCGCAACGCCGTTCGTATTGAACTCAATGAGGAAAGTGTAGATGGTTTGGAGAACGAGATTTCCTTTCTTGAAGCCATCGGGAATGATGATTGAGAGGGGTTTCGGATTGGATTCCTCGCCCACGTGGATGGTGACGACTTGTCCGATGCTTTCGACCCGGCGATCGACGAGCTTTCCGGAAACCTGGTAACGGTTTCCCGAAAGGCTGCGGCTGTTCCCCATCGCTTGTTCCATGTCGAGCTTTGGGGCATCGAATCCTGAGGACGGGCGGTTGATGAACCAATAGCCGCCGCCGAGGACGAGGACGAGAATGACCACTCCAATGATGAGGGCCTGGGTGTTGACACCTGAGCTAGCGCGACGAGCCATATTTTTTAAAGATGATAAGGGTGATTAGTT
The DNA here is from genome assembly GCA_913060685.1 of uncultured Verrucomicrobiales bacterium. Classification (GTDB taxonomy): domain Bacteria; phylum Verrucomicrobiota; class Verrucomicrobiia; order Verrucomicrobiales; family Akkermansiaceae; genus SW10. The sequence goes on along the minus strand of CAJXVQ010000288.1, from coordinate 5,573 downwards.
TTCCCACTGTGGTCGGCTGGTTCCGACCCATGATGCGGCGAGGCCGATCATAATATGGATAAGGAGAACAAAAAAGCAGATGTTGATCGAGGAAAGCTGGGTTTCACTGATGCTGGTGAGGGCGGAGCGGTAGTCGCCCGAGAGGGAATTGACGCTGCCGGACCAGGCCCAGTAGGCGGAGATGAACGGGCGGGTGATCGGCTCGACGTTCTCGGGAAGGGCAAGAACCGCCCCGGAAAGGGGGAGTTGGAAGCCGACGAGGTAGACTGAGAGGAGGGAGGCTTTCTCGGCGGTGCGCATGAGGCTGGAGATCCCAAGGCACACGGATGTCATGGCCGCATTGACCAGGACGAGGAAAATGGCGTGGTCGATAAAGCTGCCCTTAAAGGACCAAAAGAATTCCACAAACCCCGCCATCCATAGAGATTGAATCAGAACGAGGCCTGAGAGGAAGACGACCTTGCTCATGAGGTAGGCGAGGGGACTGACTCCTCCGAATTTTTCCTTCTCGAGAATTTGTCGTTCTCCGGCGATCTCCCGTGCGGCGTTATTAGACCCCATCAGAGAGAGGAGGACGACCTGGAACATGATAATGCCTGATACCGCAGAGCCGACTTTGAGCCGATCGGCCTGGACGCCAGCTTGTTCGACGAGCTTTTGTTGGACGCTTGCTCCGGAGGCATCGGTGAATTTCCGCATGTTTTCATTGGCTCTGGGCGAAAAGAGGACAACGAGGATGGGGAAACAAATGAGGATGGCGAGTTGGAGAAAGACCTGACCCCGGTCCCGGAAAAAGATGCGCATTCGCCGCCCCAGAAGGGTGTTGAACTGGCTGATCATGCCGGGAGATCTGATTTCGTCTTCCCGTGTGATCGGGGCCTCTTCATCGTCGGGGTCCTCGAATTCTTCGGCTGGAAGCTCCAAGAGCCCTTGGTCGACGAGCTTTTGGCGATTTCGTTCCAGCTTGTCGTAGTAGGTGCCGGAGTGCTTGAGCCAGGATCCGCGCCACTTTTCAGAAGCTTGTTTGGCGAGCTGGGGGTAGACCGATTCGCTGTGATCGACGGAAAAGTAGTGAGTGAGCTGCTCGGGGGAGCCGTGATAGGCAACGCGCCCTTCGTGGAGGACGAGAATGGAGTCGTAAAGCTCGAGGTGGGCCAGCGAGTGAGTGACGGAGAGGACAATGCGGCCTTCTTTACGCGAAATATCGTGCAAAAGGTTCACGATTTCCCGTTCTGAACGCGGGTCGAGTCCGCTGGTGACCTCGTCGCACAGAAGGAGCTTGGGGTTGGAGACGAGCTCCATGGCGAGGCCAAGGCGGCGTTTTTGTCCGCCGGAAAGGACGCTGACCGGGCGATCGGCGATGGGGGCGAGGCCGGTTTCTTCCAAAACCCGGTCAATCCGCTCGTCGAGATCGGCGGCTCCGCGCGTTTTGACCCGGAGGCGGGTGGCGGCCTCGATGGATTCGTCCACGCTCAGTTGATCGTAGGCGATGGAAAACTGGGGCACGTAGCCGATTTCCCAAGGCTCGAGGTCACCATCCTCGGAGAGATTTCGACCATTCCACCACAGAGAGCCATCGGATTCCGGATTGAGGCCGGCGATGGTTTTAAGGAGGGTCGTTTTACCGCAACCTGAAGGGCCCACGATGGCCATGAAGTGGCCACGTGGAATTTTCAGGCTGGCACGGTCTACGAGATTTAAAGGTTCGCCATCTTTTTGGATGGTGAAGCAAACATCTTTCAGTTCGAGCACTGGCTGCGTTGGTTTGGGGCGAGAGGTGTGGGAATGATCATCGTTACCGGCAATTCCTGCGAAACCTGTCGAAAATCGGTGGAGATGAAAAGGCAGAAAATAACCATTGCGATTTCTTCTCTCTGAAGAACCGTGAACGTTCGGAGTTGCCCATCTTTACAATTTCGTCATAATGCCCCCAGAGCAGTCGCTCAATAACCTTTCAACGACCTCCGTGGACCTTACAGAAATTCGCAAAATCATGAAACTGATGGATGAGCATGGCTTGTCACAGTTTCAGTTCGAGAAGGAAGATTTTAACCTGAAACTCAAGAAAGGCACTGACCTGGAAGAGATTCAAAAATTGCTGAGGTCACTGCCCTCCGGCGGTGGCCAGGCTCCGGCTCCAGTCACCACTGTCGCCCCTGCTCTAGGGGCTCCTCCCGCCGCTGTATCGGAGCCCGATGCTCCTGCGGGTGAAGAGATTTCCTCACCCATGGTGGGAACCTTTTATCGGAAACCATCGCCTGATGATCCGGACTTTATCAATGTCGGTGACACCATCAGCGAGGGCCAAACTCTCTGTATCATCGAAGCGATGAAGGTGATGAACGAGATCAAGGCTGAGCGATCGGGAACGATTACTCAAATTTGTGTCGATGAAGGAACGCCAGTGCAATACGGCGATGCTCTCTTCCGGGTCCAATAATTCATTCCATACATCATGTTTTCGCGAGTCCTCGTCGCCAATCGTGGCGAAATCGCCCTCCGAATCATTCGGGCCTGTCGTGAGTTGGGAGTAGAATCCATCGCGGTCTACTCTGAAGCTGATATCGACTCCATGCACGTCCAGCTGGCCGATGATTCGGTCTGTATCGGACCTGGTCCCAGCAAGGAGAGCTACCTCAGGCCTGACCGCATCATCGCTGCCGCCGAGATCACCGGGGCGGATGCCATTCATCCCGGATATGGTTTCCTTTCTGAAAATGCGCGCTTCGCGGAGATTTGCGACAGTTGTAATATCAAATTCATCGGCCCCTCGGCGGAAGTCATCCGCACTATGGGAGACAAGAATACCGCTCGGGCGACCGCTACTGCGAACGGTGTTCCGGTGACACCGGGTTCCGATGGCATCGTAGCCGATGCCGTTGATGGTCTCAAGGTTGCCAGGGAAGTGGGTTTTCCCGTCATGATCAAGGCCACTGCCGGCGGCGGCGGCCGTGGCATGCGCCCTGCGATGAACGAGAATGAGTTCAAATCGCAATTTCAAGCCGCTTCCAAGGAGGCCGAAGCCTGCTTTAACAACGGAGACTGCTATATTGAAAAATTGGTCCTGGAGCCGCACCACATCGAATTCCAGGTTCTGGCCGACGATCATGGGAACTACCTTCATCTTGGTGAGAGGGACTGCTCGATGCAGCGTCGTAACCAAAAAATCATTGAGGAATGTCCGAGTCCGCTCATTTCTCCGGAGCTGCGTGAGCGCATGGGAGAGGCTTCGCTGCGTCTCATTAAATCAATCGACTACCGGAATGCCGGCACCATTGAATACCTGGTCAATGCCGAAGCGACCGACTTCTATTTCATGGAAATGAATACCCGGATCCAGGTGGAACATCCGGTTACGGAAGAGGTCATGGGCTGCGAACTCATCAAGGAACAGATCCGGATCGCGGCAGGGGAGCCTGTCTCCGAGCACGTTCTCGGTGTCGAGCCGCGCGGCCATGCCATCGAGTGCCGGATTAACGCCGAGGATCCCTACAACAATTTCACCCCGAGCCCCGGGACGATTGATCTTTGGTATGCTCCGGGAGGGAAAGGGGTTCGCGTCGATACCCACGTGTATTCCGGGTATACCGTTCCGCCTTACTACGACTCCATGATCGCCAAGCTGATCGTTTACGCATCGAGTCGGGAGGTCGCCATTGCCCGGATGAAGCGCGCACTCTCTGAATTTACCATTCGCGGGATTAAAACGACCATTCCTTTCCAGCAGGAGATTATTGACCATCCCGATTTTATCGCCGGAAAATACGATATCGCCTGGGTCGAGAAATACCTTAAGGAAAAAGAACTCGAGTGAAGGCCGCGCTTCAAAGAGCACTCCTCTATGGCATCTGTGACCTTGGGTATTTGAAAGAAAGCCAGGCGGTTGCGGTTTCCCGGGAGCTCCTTTCAGGTGGTGTCGGGGTTCTCCAGCTCCGTGCCAAAGGATACGACCCGGCCGGGCTGGTCCCGCTCGCCAAAGAACTCAAAGCGCTGTGCGATGAATTCGAGGTGCCATTCGTCGTGAATGATCATCTTGCACTGGCCGTCGAATCGAGAGCCCATGGACTTCACCTTGGCCAGGATGACGGGCCCCTGGATCCTCCCAGAAAAGCCCTCGGACCCCATGCGATCTTGGGCCGCTCCACCCACTCGCTGGACCAAGCGCGCCAGGCTCTCGCTGAAGGGGCGGACTATATCGGGTTTGGGCCACTCTTCCCAACGCCCACAAAAAAGGGTCGCCCGGGTATCGGGCTCGAGACGATTCAGAGCATGGAGGTTGAGGTGGGCTCAAGAATCCCGGCTTTTTGTATTGGAGGGATCAAGCCGGAAAACTTTGAACGGGTCAGAGAGGCTGGAGCGCGTCGTGTCGTGGTCGTTTCCCATCTCCTGACCTCTGATGATCCCAAAGAAGAAACAACGACTCTCATCCAGAAACTCACATGAAAATACTCGTCGGCGGATCAGTCGCCATAGATAACGTAAAGACTCCCGTTGCAGATGAAAGTAACCTGCTCGGAGGATCAGCCAGCTATGCGGCTCTCGCTGCTACCAAGCTTGCCTCACCCGTCCATCTCATTGGGATCATAGGAAATGACTTTCCGCAGGAGCATCTTGACATGCTGGCAGGTGAAGGGGTTGACCTCTCCGGACTTGAAAAATCCGAGCAGCCTTCCTTCACGTGGACCGGGGAATACCACGAGAATATGAATGATCGCACAACCCATAGTGTGGCCATTAATGTTCTCGAGCATTGGCAGGTTTCAGTGCCGGAAGATCTGGTCGATGCTCCTTTTGTTGTTCTTGCAAACATGGCCCCCATCAACCAACTCCAGATGCTGGCCCAGTGTAATGCCTCGGATCGATTCGTCGTGGCCGACACGATGGACCTCTGGATCACCGTTGCCAATGAAGAGCTTCATGAGGTTCTGGAAAAGATCGACCTTCTTGTCATCAATGAAGGCGAGGCCCGGGAGTTCGCCAGTACGAATAATCTCGTGCTCGCAGGTGAACGTCTGCTGGAAAAAGGTCCGCAGTTTGTCGTGATTAAGCTCGGAGAATTTGGAGCGCTTCTCTTTGGGCCTGAAGGAGCCTTTTTCCGCTGTGGAGCCTGGCCTTTACGGGTATTGGCAGACCCGACCGGAGCCGGAGACACCTTCCTCGGAGGATTGATCGGAACCCTGGCCGCCGAGAAGGCAACCCAGCCAAGTTTCACCCAACTCAAAACAGCCGTGGTGAACGGATCGATTCTGGCCTCCTTTACGTGCGAAAATTTCTCCACCAAATCTCTCGAAGCGGCCAAAAAAGAACAGTTTCTGGAACGACTCGAGCGATTTGAGGAGATCTCACGGTGGGAATGAACTCCGCAAACCCTTTGATGATCTACTCGGGAGGTAGTCTTCTTCAAATGTCTAAAGGAAATAAAAAGAGCAAAAAAACTTCAGAAAAAGGGATTGACGAACCATGCCCTCCAAGGATAACTTGTCCGTGGATTGCCTGCGGAAACTCGTTAGCTCATTGAGTTAATGCTGTCTCTTATACACATCTGACGCTGCCGACGATCTACTCTGTGTAGA
>CAJXVQ010000287.1 GCA_913060685.1 uncultured Verrucomicrobiales bacterium | reverse complement strand
GCACGAAGCCGAACCACGAAGAGCACCGGAAGGACAGCCCTCCGACGATCACGAAAGGTCCATACGCTGGCGAAATTGTGACGGGAGATCACATCATTCCTCGCTCAGTGACTCCCGAGCTCGACAACACGCTCTTCAACTTGGAGATGATGCCGCTTACCTTGAATCAGAAGAAATCAGCCAAGATAGGGCAACGCCAGGTCGATCTTGCGAAGCGGTGGAATGCAGCGGGACTTCTCAGCGATGAGGGGTTGAAAGCCGTGTTGGAGATTTCACCTTGAGAAAATTACTCGGTTATGCAGATTCAGGATTCCAAGTGGTCGCATTTCAAGGCGAAAGGCAGGCCCTCGGAGAATAAAACTGTTAGCTCAAAAAACTTTCCCAAATGAAAATCCACATTGCATCGCTATTAATTCTATTTGCCCCGGTGTTGGCGGCAGAAGTGACGGAGAAGGAAATCGAATCGCCCGTCAAAGGGATTGCGGTCAAGCACATCTACCGAGACGAGATCAAGATCTTGGAAGTGACATCACCAACCAAGGATGCACCAGCCGTCTACGCAAACACGACCTACACGATCATCGCCGATTCTCTGCCGCTCTACAAATACCAGAGCTCCAAATCGGGAGGCTCATTTCAGCGGTTGAATTTCGTGAATATGACTCACGCCGTCAAACTGCACTCTTCCGGAGGCGGCACAATAGATACGATCTTCGTATACACCGCAGATTTCAAGAAGACCGTGGAGGCATTCCACCTCAAGGGAGGCCAATTGGTACCATTTTCGGACAAAGATTTGGCGGATCACCGCCTCACCAGAAAAGAGATCTAATCGGGTAGACGGTAGGTTTTAACTACCGTCCCCCACACCACCGCTAGCGAAGCCGTGGAACAGAGCCGAGGGTCACACTCCCTTTTTTGTGAAGCTGGATTTCTATTTGGATTTTTTGCAATCCGAATAGCACCACTGCCCCAGCAAATCCGCAGCAACAGCCGAGGAGGTCATCGTCGGGAATTCTGGTGAAAGTCCCCTCTCGCATCTGATTGGCTCTCTGACGGGCGCATGGAGCCTTGGTCAGGCGACCGGCGCTCAATCACAATCAACCACCAAAGTCCTGTCGTATTTGCGCCCCCTACCCCGCCTTCGGGTTTCAGATCGGGATTTGCTGGTGAGAATGGGCATATTGCGCCCCCTGTGGGGTCGATCATTCTTCAAGGATTACTAATCCACTTTGCAAGTGACTCGCCAAACGACAAACTAGGTCGGATCTTACCGCACGGTGTGCCAGTATGTGTGCCAGAAGCAACTACCCACCAAGAGAAAAACCCTGCAAACGATTGGTTTACAAGGCTTTAAAAAAATGGCGGACAGGGTGGGATTCGAACCCACGGTACTATTGCTAGCACACACGCTTTCCAAGCGTGCTCATTCGACCACTCTGACACCTGTCCGTTTTAAAGTGCGCCTATATGGTCGAGGCGGGCGGAAGCTATCGCGCTGATTCCGCAGAGGCAACACTGAAATGCTTTTTATTATTATCCGATTCGCCGCGGACCACCAGCTATCCTGTGGTCTTGGGCTGACCGCCGGTGGTGGTGGTCAAATCCGAACCCAGTATGTCCAGAACGGTCTTAAAGCGATCCAAGTTCGCATCGTCAGCCATACAAAGATCCTCGTGGCATTCCAAAATATGCGCCTCCTTGTCAACCTCGCGCTTTGGATCCACGAGGACGAGGCCTTCTCTGGCTTCATCCAGCCTGCCTACCCACGAGCCTTCAGCGGGTTCAATCTTCATGAGATGCTGTAAGCCCAGCTCCTTTAATGAAGCTCGTGTTTTCTCCGAGGTCCCCACAACAAAAATCTGCCCCTTCCCGGACTTTCTGAAACTAATTCCCAAGCCAGCCAACATCCCCATGAAGGTGGAATCCATCCCAGGGCAGGCCCCTAAATCGATCACGAATTTTTGAGAGCCTTCTTCAACCGAGGACTCGATAAAATTCTTAATGGTGGGACTTTCCAGAAAAGTCCCTCTTCCTTCAGGTCTGATCCAAATGTGGGACTCGAAGGATGTGGTGAAAATTGACGCAGGTGCTTTCACGTTGTTTCTGCGTGAAGATACTCCACTGCGCGACTAGGTCAACGCCAAGCAAAGATTCTGTGCAATTACGAAGAGAATGAGGTGCAATGCCGAAAGACCAAGAAGGCTCGAGGAGACTCCATCGGGCCTTAAAAGCCGAAATTCCAGGGAAACAAAAACTGCGGCAAGAACAACAGAGATACCGAACCAACAGAACGATCCACCAAACGAGAGAACCAGAAATGCGGGTAAGATCGTCATCGTATAGATGAGCACTGCCACCGGTCGGCGTCCCCAGCGGACCGCCAGGGTTCTTTTGTCTGCGACACGGTCTTCTTCGAGATCGCGATAATTATTTACCGCAATCAAGACCGCCGAGAGGCATCCGATTTGGATGCCCAAAATCCAGCCTTGCCACGGAAGTGCTCCGGTTTGCACGAAAATCGTCCCAATCACCGCAACCAACCCGAAGAAAAGGATGACGAATAACTCACCCAAACCACGGTAAGCCAGCGGGAATGGTCCGCCGGTATATCCGAAGCTTAAATATAGGGAGGGAACTCCAATGAGGACGATGGGCCACCCTCTCACCTGTACGAGAAGAAAGCCGCAGACGATTGCCTGGAGAAGCATGAAAATGGCTCCGCTGTAAACGGCGCGAGGGCTCAGAAGTCCACTGACTGTTGCTCTTTGTGGTCCCTTTCTTTCGCTGGTATCAGCACCTTTTTTTGCGTCGATGACATCGTTAAAGAAGTTTGTGGCAATCTGGATAAACACCGCCCCCAACATCGTAACGACAGCAAGACGAAGACTGAAGTGTCCGGTCACCCCCCAAGCCATGAGGCATCCCGACCAGACGGGCACGACTGCGGCGGGCAGGGTTTTAGGTCTGGCGGCCAAAAGCCATGTTTTCCAAGCGGCTGTCATCCGACCATCCTAAGGTACCCGTGGAAACTTTGAAAAGTCAGGTTTCCGTTTTTCGATAAAGGCCTGTTTCCCCTCCTTCGCTTCCTCGCTCATATAATAGAGCAAGGTCGCATTACCAGCGAGATCCAGCAACCCCATCTGCCCGTCACAATCGGCATTCAAGGCGGACTTGAGACAACGGAGCGCTAGCGGTGAATGTTCGAGCATTTCCCGACACCACTTCACGGTCTCTGCTTCCAATTCGGCAAGAGGGACCACGGTGTTCACCAAGCCCATGTCGAGCGCCTGTTGGGCATCGTATTGTCGGCAAAGATACCAAATTTCGCGTGCCTTCTTTTGACCGACAATTCGGGCCAGATAGCTCGAACCCAGTCCTCCATCAAAGGAACCGACTTTAGGGCCGGTTTGCCCAAACCGGGCATTGTCGGCGGCGATCGTGAGATCGCACACGATGTGAAGGACATGGCCGCCCCCAATGGCGTAGCCAGCGACCATCGCGACCACAGGTTTCGGAAGGCCTCTGATTTTTTTTTGGAGATCGAGAACATTGAGTCGCGGAACTCCGTCTTCTCCGAGATAGCCGGCGTGCCCCCGTACTTTTTGATCGCCTCCCGAACAAAAGGCCTTCTCCCCTTCCCCGGTAAGGATAATGACTCCAACTTCCTGATCCTGATGGGCCAATTCGAAGGCCTGTAAAAGTTCTTTAACGGTCAGCGGGCGGAAGGCATTGCGCACCTCCGGGCGATTGATCGTAATCTTGGCAATGGCCCCATCTTCGCTCTTTTCGTAGCGAACATCCTCATAGTCGGCGGCTGATTTCCACATTTCCGATACTCATACCGGGATTCCATCCACGCAACGCCTATTGCAACTTATCACCACACTTGCGGCAGTAATTGGCATCTGGCAAATGGCCATGAACGCCGCATCCCGGGCAAGCAATGCTGGAAGGATCGCCAAAGTGACTCTTCAGTAACTCCGAAGTCACGATTCCGGTAGGAACCGCGATGATGGCATAGCCGGTGAGCACATAGATTGCGGTTAACATCTTCCCGACCGTGGTAATGGCGACCATATCGCCGTAACCCACGGTCGTGATCGATACAATGGCGTAGTAGATACTGATGGGAATGTTGGTGAAATGAGTCCCCTCTACGCCTGACTCCACCAAATACATCAGAGTCCCCGCCAGAACAGAGAACAGCAGGACCGCGAAGAAGAAGACGAAAATCTTCGCACGACTCTCAATCAACCCCCGCATGATCGTCTCACCGCCCCTGACATGTCCCACCATCTTCAGGACACGAAACATTCTCAAAAGTCGGAGAATCCGAATAACCATCAGGGAATGCGCTCCCGGAAGCAGAATAGATAAGTACGTTGGCAGACACGAAAGCAGATCGACGATTCCGTAGAAACTCGTGATGTAGCGAAGAGGGCGCCTCACCAGGAGGATTCGCATGAGATACTCAATGGTGAAAAGGATGGTAAACCCCCACTCCGCCACCTTGAGAAGATCACCATGCGCAGCCCGGATACTGTCCACACTCTCGAGGGTTACGGCGAACACACTCAGCACAATCGCCCACAGTAAAACAACATCGAAGGCCTTACCCAGCGGGGTTTCAGCTTCAAAAACAATGAGCCAAAGTCGCTCCTTTAGGGTTGCAGGCTGCTTCTCGTCCACGGAGATGATTGTACGCGGTTCATACGCACAGGACCAGAAATCTCTTATCGCTAAGATTTACTCTTCCGACTACGTCTTTCACATCGTGAGACTGATCCTCATCATCCTGACCTCGGCCACAGCCTTCGCTCTTCCTCCAATCGACGAGGCCCGGAAAATTCTGGGCTCCCAAAAGGCGGCCGAAAGAGAAGCGCTGACTCTCAAAATCTGGGAAAGCGGTCGCGAGGCCATCCCTTTAATGACGGCACTCTCTGATGACGAAGACCCGGAGGTCGCACTGCGGGCCGATTTCGTCTTGCAACGGCTGCGAATGGGGCTCGAACCGGGTTCCCCTGATGAACTCCTAAAACTTGCTCAAGCGGTGGACGAGGCCAAGCACGATTTCCGGGCTTCCAGACTCGGTGAGTTGCTTGAGCATCCCCAAGGGATTATCGCGGGCCTTGTTTTCCTCGATACCTGGACCTCGATTCCCGAGTATCAAAGCGACCAGGCCTTCGTCTTGGCCAAGGTTCTTACCGAGTCCCTGATCGAGCAAAGAAGCTACTGGAAGAGCTTCTTACAAACACCTCTCAATCCACGCTGCCGGGGTGCCATCGCCGCCGTTCTTGCCAACGAGGACTTTCCGATGAAATCTCAAATGATCGCCATTCTCGCAAAAAGCGATACCCGATTGGTCTACGAGATGGCTTTGAGCTGCGAGGAAAATCTCCCCGGGATGGCACTCCTTGATTTCGCCCGGATGGCCACGATCGGAGGAGATATCCCCTTGGCTCTTGATATCCTCAAGCATGGACTCGCGAAAGCCGAAGACCCGGGGATGGCACGAGCCATTGCTTTCCTTGAAGCTGGAAGTGGCTTGGACCCAGTAGTCTACGACGGAAAATGGGCCGGTGAACTGGAACTCTTTCGAGCCAGAGCACGGAAGAACTTTGAACAAGTGCACAAGCTTTCATCCACTCTCAAAGGTCGCCCTTATCTCGCTTATGAAAGCCGACTCCTCGCCAATTCCCTCACCTTGGACCATACCGGCGAAGTGCAAGGATTCTCTGGCCAAGCATCTCTCGCTGCGATTCACCGCTCTTTTGCGTCACCACCGGGAGAGCCCGATATCGAAGCGCTGACTTCTTCGGTTCTGATCGAGTGGACGGAACTGGCTCGTACGCTGACCTTGCTGGCCCATCCCGTCGAAGCCTCCGAACGGCTCTCCTCCGAAGGACAGATGACCACTGCCATTGGGCTCTTGTGGAGAACGGGGCATCGGAAAGAGGCTCGGGATCTAGGCGAGAAATCGCTCCAAGGGATCGACGAGAAGGATCATCATGCCAAGATCCGCTGCACTCTCGCCTCTCTTCACCATGATGCCGGCGACATTGAGAAGGCCGCAGAATATTTTGCCCCGTTGATCGACCTTGGAATTTCGAACGAAGCCCTTAGACGAGCGGCCCTCTCGCTCGGACTTAAGATATTCCCACGCGAAAAGCTCATACCTCTTGCCCTGGAATTGTTCGCTGATCAGGCCTTTCAAAGAGCGAACTCGATCAGTGCTCTCCTCCCTTTCCCTCAGAAGGTCGCGGTTTATTGGTATGAGCATTTTCGTGAGAAAAGCCCTCTCCAGACTCCTGAGGCAATCTTTAAACAAGTGGAAACCTTTCTCAGCGGAGATCAAACCGAAGCCCGGAAACTTATCGCTGATAAGATTAAAGAGTCTACTAAAGCCAGACTGCTCCCTTCAGATGAACTCTACCAACTGGCTCTTTTTCTACGCACTCCGACCGCTGTGGAAATTGTCGGGAAAGCGGCTTGGTATCAGCTTTCAGTAAACGATTTGTTGACCATTGTCCGGGACGAAGCGTGGCCCGTGGAATCTCGCAAAGAGGCACTCTCATCCGCGCTCTCCATCGATCCTGCGAATCCTGTCATTCAATGGCTGGATCAAAAACTAAATGGCACGATCTACCCGACCGCCCTTGACCTCCACAGCCTGGGCGATCCCTCCGCGGCCCTTCAGTTGGCCTCCTTAACGCTCAAACGCGAGACACTCGCCCTTACCTGCGAGGTCGCAAACATCAAGGATCACATGGCCCTCCGGTGCCTTGCCATTCTTGGGAAATCCTATCTGGATAACGACCAGCCTGCTGAAGCAGCTCGTTTGCTACAAACCATGCTCTGCGGGGAAATCGCAGTCGGTAATAATTCAGCCACCTCGATTCAGGCGACTACCGAAAATCTAGCCAACTACTTCCACTCACGGGAAAAATTAAGCGATGGGAAAAAAGAAAAAGCGATCTGGAAGGAGCGACTCAAGCTGATCGGCCGGGACTAACGTCCGAGCAAGCTCTTTGCCTGCCCCATGCTGATGCTCCGGTATTCATTCCCTTCCAGGATAGGAACCTTACGCCAACCATCGCGGGCCTGCTCATCGACATAGCCACTGGAACCAGTGTTCACTGCGCTTCCACTTTCATTGGCACGCCCGGTTCCATAAGATCCGGTTCCATATCCCTGACCCGCCGCACGGGCCACCTTATTCGAGCTATTGGACTGACGACTCCCAAAACGGGATGTTGTTTTAGCCTGGGAATTGGAACTGGTCCGGTAAGAACCTGTGCTGTAATCTTGGGAACCTGACCAGGCTTGTTTGTGAAATGACTTTTGGAGATACGCGGGAGCATTGGCATTGGCCCTGGCGTAAGCCGAATCCGCGCGCTGCTCAAACTGACTGCGCTTTCCGCCCGTTATCGAGCCATTGTCTCCCTGCTGAATATCTTCCTTCTTAAAGGCAAATGGATTATTGCTGCCATCCTTTCCAATCTCAACCTGATTGGCCCCTGAAGGTTCGGGAGTGAGGCCTGACTCGGGATCCGAACTCGAACAAGAAACGAGCCCGGCGGTTAAGATTGAGAGGAAAAGAAAACGCTGCACTCCGCAGTGATACGGAGGCAGCGTGAAAATTCAAGGACAGAAGCTGGAATACTTAGGATGCCTTAAAGATCGAGCTTGGTCCAAGCTGCGTTGTTTTCGGACGAATCAACACAGGCACCAATGAACGCGACGCCGGCAACCCCGTCGTCGACCGTTGGGAAATCGTAGCCCCCTTCTGGAGCCGCATTGCCATCGATCTGATCGCTAATCGCCTGAGCCGCCGCAAGGTAAACGTTGGCAAAAGCCTCGATGAAGCCCTCGGGATGGGCAAACGGAGTCCGGGAATTAGCTTGAGCCGCAGCGCCGAGATAGTCGTTGCCCCGACGGTAGATCTTCCGGGGAGCATTGGCATATTTCACGATGAGGTCATTCGGATCTTCCTGATGCCACTCGAGCGATGCCTTGGTCCCGTAGACTCTGATATTGAGATTATTTTCATCCCCATTGGAGATTTGGGAGGCGTAGATGATACCTTTCACGCCGTTGGTGAAGCGAACCAGGCAGTTCCCGTCATCATCCAGTTCGCGACCAGGAATAAAGGCCGTGAGCTCCGCCGCGATCTCTTCGACCTCAAGACCTGTAATATATTTCGTCAGGTTGTGAGCGTGAGTTCCGATATCGCCCATGCAATTTGACCGGCCTGCAATTTTGGGATCCGCGCGCCAATTTCCAATCGCGCCCGATCCCTCGCCTTCAACGTCGCCCACCGCATACCCCTGGGGCTGTCTCTTATACACATCTCCGAG
>CAJXVQ010000286.1 GCA_913060685.1 uncultured Verrucomicrobiales bacterium | reverse complement strand
TACACAGAGTAGATCGTCGGCAGCGTCAGATGTGTATAAGAGACAGTTGTAGAACTGAGCAGCCCACATCTGATGTTGGCCGACGTCGGTTGAGACGATGGCCTTGCCTTGGGTCTGCTCGTAGAGTTCTTCGATCACTTGCTGCATGCGGAGACCGCCCTGCTTCTTGTAGGAGAGTGGGAACTTCTTTTTATAACCGTCGAGGGTTTTGAGCCACTCAGTCGTTTCAAGGGGCTCGATTTCCTTGTTGAGGAGAGTGAGCGCAGCCTTGGCGTCGCCGACGATCTGAATATCCGGGACGATCATCTTGTCCATTTCGGCTGGGTCGATGTCGATGTGGATGATCTTGGCATCGGCGCAGAACTTATCGGGTTGGCCGATAATGCGATCGTCGAAACGGGAACCGACATTCAAAAGGAGGTCACATTCCACCATGGCCTTGTTGGCATAGGCGGTGCCGTGCATTCCGAGCATTCCGAGACTGAGTTCGTGGGTCTCCGGGAAAACGCCCTTGCCCAGAAGAGTCGAGGTGACAGGGCAGTTGAGAGTGCTTGCGAGCTCCATGAGTTCTGGGGCTGCGCGGGCAATCATGGTGCCTTGGCCGGCGAGGATGACGGGTCGTTTGGATGCCTTGATGAGGGCGATAGCGTCGTCGATACCCTTGGGATCAATATTGAAGGCCTCGTAGGGATCGTATCCTGGAAGGTCCAGTTCAGGGTCCATGGAAGCGGTGAACTCGCCGGAAGAAACATCCTTGGGGACGTCAATCAAGACGGCACCGGGGCGGCCGGTGGTGGCGATGTGGTAGGCCTCCCTGGTGACACGAACGATGTCGTTGGTCTCCTTAACGAGGTAGTTGTGCTTAACCACGGGAATGGTGATTCCAAAAATGTCCGCTTCCTGGAAAGCGTCCTTACCGAGCATCCAGGTGACCTGCTGGCCACAAATCACGATCATGGGCACTGAATCCATTTGAGCGGTCATGAGGCCGGTCACGGTGTTTCCGGCTCCGGGACCTGAAGTGACGAGAACGGCAGCGGGCTTGCCGGTGGCACGGGCATATCCATCAGCCATGTGAACGGCTCCTTGCTCGTGTCGGACAAGGATGAATTTCATCTTTGTATCGATGGTCTCGAGAGCGTCGAAGATGGGAATGGCGGCTCCGCCGGAGTAGCCGAAGATATACTCGATACCAAGGTCATCGAGGGTCTTAATGAGAGCTTGTGCTCCGTCAAGTGGTTGGTTGCTCATGAAGTTTGAGTGATTTCTTGTAAAGTTGGGCGAAATTAAGAGTGTGACAAGTGAAAAGGGTCGAAAATTGAAGAAAGAGGCTCTTGTCTCTGGTTTTTGAGTCGAAAAAAGCGACGATCGAAGCTAAGGCTCTCTTTTTTGGGCGCTGATTCTTTCGAAAGTAGCTATTGTGCCTGATAAGTCGCTTCGTGATCGATACGGAAAGACCATCGCATGACAGGTTCGTAGCTCTCTTTGTCCTTCAAGCGCCATTGGGTGGTCACTTCACTCATGGGCTGGCGAAGGGGACGGATCACGGTCCACTGATAGATCCTTGTTTCTGGATCAACGAGTAGGGGAACTGTGCCAAAACCGGCCACCTTCATGACGACGGATTCCGGATCGAGATTCTCAACCGCTGAAAGGTCGACTTTGATGGTGGGGAGGCGCGAAGCGATAATATCTCCGGAGCCGGGTTTCACGGGGTGAGGCAGAGTCACGGGAACACCGGCGACCCGGGCCCCGTTACGAAACACCATGGCGGCATTGAAGGCCCCATCGTGATTGCCGAGGACAATATAGCGAGGAAGGGTGTGGCGGTTTGAATCACGGCGGATCTTTCCAGGTTTGACCGTGAAAAGGTGATCATATCCAAATTCATCAGCGATGGGGAACATCTCATCGGTATGGTAGCCTCCCGGGTAAGCATAGGTGGTCACGTTGGTCTTGAAATTCTCATCGAGGAATTTTTTTGAATCGCCTAGCTCGGTTCGGATGAATTTTTCGTAGGCTTCAGGTCCTGCCTTGGCGGCTTTCTTGACCTTGCTTGGGAAGGGGTGGCTGACTGAGTGAGACCCGATGGTGCAGAGGTCGCTTCCGACCATCTCCCTGATCATGGCCAGGGAAAGGGCGCGACTCCCGCGATTCGTCCCCACGTAGTTTTTGTAGAGGAAAAGGGTGAAGGGAAGCTGGAGCTCCTTCATGATAGGAAAGGCCTCGTGGTAAACAGAGCGCCAGCCGTCGTCCATGGTGATGAGGATGGATTGAGGCGGGAGTTCGCTCTCGCCGCTGCGCCAGGCGAGAAACTGCGCTAATGTGATGACCGGGACGTTGGAGTTCTTAATGGTCTCCATCTGGGTCCGGAACTTGGCAGTCGGGATCCGCATCTGGGTCGCTGGCTGGGTGGCGTGGAAGACGTGATATCCAAGGACCGCAACGCGAGAGCCATCGTCCTCCAAGGCGACGATGGTTTCTTCGGGTTCTGGTTGGGAGTCTGTCACCGCGATCGGATTGTCCTGGGCCTTGATCATCGAAACAAGGCTGCTGACCATGATCGTCAGGGCGAGAGGGAAACGGGAAAAATTCATAAACAAGGTAGTTTAGATCCTCAAAACAATTTTGGCAACGATGGAAAAAGCCCGCCGGGAGATCTTCCGGGCAGGCTTTGAAATTTTAGGCGGCCCGGGTTTACTTCTCGGGGGCTGGCTCGCTGATCTCAGTGGACATGTCCATGCTGGCCTCGAGGAGTTCGGTGCGGAGGTTGGTTCCGCGGGCTTTACTCCAGAGATAAACGACAGGTGCCGCGATGAAGATCGAGGAGTAAGTTCCGACGACGACACCGATCATGATGGCGAAGGAGAAGTCCTTGAGGGCGGCACCACCGAAGATCCAGAGGACGAACACGGCCACAAAGGTCGTGACCGAGGTCAGGATGGTCCGGGAGAGGGTCGCATTGATCGCGAGGTTCATGACATCGCCGACGTCCCCACGTTTGGAGCGAAGAGTTTCGCGCATTCGGTCAAAGACCACAATGGTATCGTTGATGGAGTAACCGGCGATGGTGAGGAAGGCTCCGACGTGGATGAGTGAGAGTTCGGTTCCGAACATGATCACGACACCGATACAGATGATGATATCGTGGAAGAGCGCGGCAAAGGCACCCACGGCAAAGGAGAATTCGAAACGCAGGCTGATGTAGATCAGGACGGCGAAGAGTCCCAGGGCGAGAGCGTAGATGGAGTTCTTCAAGAACTCGCCACCAAGGGATGCTGAAATTGTTTCCGGGCTGAGATCGATCTTGAACTGACCGTTGTCGTCCAATTCAGCAAGGATGGGGATGTCCTTGCGAAGTTCGTCCGAGATATTGGTGAGGTCACTCGTGGCGCACTTGATCGAGATGAGTTCTCCGTCAGCGCCGACTGGCTCTTCGAGTTGGACGGTGGCATTCTTCTCCAGTTCGAGGTCTCCGAAAGATGCTTTTACGGTATCGGTGCTGAGTTCCTGTCCGTCCTGAAGTTGGATGGTGATGATACTTCCGCCGGTGAAGTCGATGCCGAGGGCGCCGTAGTTCTTGGTGCCTGTTATGACGAGCGAGCCAATGAGGAGGAGCCCTGAGATCATGAAGGCGGGCTTGCGCATTTCCATGAACTTAATGGTCCGCTGGGGAATCAGGTTCATGAAGGTGAGGTTCTTAAGAGCTCCGGTATCGCGGCCCCAGAAGAAGAGGACGCGGGTCACGAGAAGGGCTGCGAACATCGAGGAGAGAATTCCGATGGTCAGGGTAATCGCGAAACCCTTCATCTGATCGGATGCTCTCCAAAGGAGGATGATCGCGGTCAGGAGTGTGGTGATGTTGGCGTCGAAGATGGCGCTGAAGGCCTTCTCGTAGGCGGCCTTGAGGGCGTTGCCGAGCGATTTCCCGGCGGCCAGTTCCTCCCTGAGTCGTTCATAGATGAGGACGTTCGCATCAACGGCGACACCGATGGTGAGAATAATGCCTGCGATACCGGGAAGGGTGAAGGTGGCACCAAACATGGCCATGGATCCGAAAAGGATGAGCATGTTCACAAATAGGCCCGCAAGGGCGACGAGACCGGCGAAGCGGTAGTAGAGGAGAACGAAGATCAAGGTGAGTCCGAGGCCCGCAATGGCGGCGGTGATACCCTGGCGAACCACTTCCTTACCATAGCGGGCAGTGACGTTGCGCTCGGAGAGGATTTCGAGGGGGTTCTTAAGAGGGTTGTTGAGGGCTTCGGAGATGGAACGAACCTCCTCCTTGCCGTCGAGGCCGGTAATCACGAAATCACGGGTCAGAACGGCTTGTACGGTAGGTGCGATGAGGACCAAGTCATCGAGAACGACTGCCATGCGATCCTGGCCAAGATTCATTCTTGAAGTGGTATTCGAAAGTCGTTTGCCACCTTCTGAGTTCAAGGTGACAGCAACAACACCGAGATCTCCAGTGGGGCGGGCACGTTGAACTTTATCGCCACCGACGATGGTTTTGTTCTTCAGCAGGATGTCCTCATACCCAATAATCTTATTGGTGTCAGGATCAGTGATCCGCATGTTGAATTTCTTATATCCGGGCTCGACGGTTTTGGTTCCGTTCTCGAATTGAGCGAGGACTGCTCTGTTGTTTGGGTGGACCTCTTTGAGAAGGAGTCGGGCGGTTTTCTCAATGATCTCTCTGATTTCGTCCCGGCGTTCCTGACCGACACCAGGCATCTCGATGATGAGGCGGTCGTTTCCAAGTGGTTGAATCAGATTATCAGCGAGACCGCTGTTCGAGAGTCGCTTTACGAGGGTGGCTTTGGCCTGGGCGATAGCGCCTTCGTTTACGGGTAAGACATTGCCGTCATCATCAAGCCCTGGCTTGATTTGCACGATGAAGGAAGATCCACCGATGAGATCGATTCCGCCCTTGAGCTTCTCTTGCGGAGGAATGATGGCGGCGAGGCAGAGAGCGATAACGATGCCGATGGCGACAGTGCCGACGTTGCGCTTGCGGCGGTCAATCTCGGTCGCGACGTACCAGAAAATGAGAGCGACGATGGCGATACCAGCGCCAACGACGAGGAGTGGATAGTCTTGGAGGTCCATGAATTACGATTATGAGGGGTCTTGAAAATTATTTTTTAGCCTTCGGGTTGAGGGCCTTGGTGATGCGGAGGACTTCGGCTCTTCCGTCGAGTCCTGTGATGACAAATTCGCGTCCCAGAACGGCCTGCACGGTTGGTGCGATAAGGCATTTTCCTTCGAGAACAATGGCCAAACGGTCTTCATTAAGGGCCATCTTTCCGGTGACGTTCGTCATCCGTTTTCCTGCTTCCTCGGTAAGGTGAATGAGAATTTGGCCGAGGTTTCCGGTTGCACGTGCCACTTTGACGCCTTCGTCGGTGACAATACTGGCTCTCTTCAGAAGGATAGGCTTTTCGCCGATCTTTTTATTCGTTTCCCAATCAAGGTAAGGAAGTGAGTAAAGCCTGTATCCCGGAGGGGTTGGTTTCGTACCCGCCTTTACCTGTCGGGCAAGTTTATCGTTCTCTGGATGCACATTTTTCAGCGCAAGAAGAGGGGCTTTTGGCTTGGCGGGAACGTCGTTCTTTGCCTCTGCTCCCAGACAGCACAAAAAGCCCAAAAGAAGGGCTTTCAGGAACTGACCTGTGAGGTGGCGGTGCATAAAAGGTGGGACGGCCGGTCGTAATTAAGCCTCTTTGACCACTTCTGCTTCTTCGGAGGGAGCGGCATCAGCATTCTTTTCGCCCTTGCCTGATTTCTCGACGGTGGCGATGGCGACTTTATTAAAGGGGACGAAGACTCCTTCGGATATTTTAATGGTGACGGTCTCCTTGGAGACGTGATGGACGATACCGTGCATGCCTCCAATCGTGACGATTTTGTCGCCCTTCTTGGCGGACGCAATACGGGCCTCTTGTTCTTTGCGCTGCTTCTTCTGAGGGCGAATCAGAACGAAGTAGAACATGACAAGCATGAGGCCAATCATGATGAGCGGATTGCCAAAAATGCCACCGCCTCCCTGTTGGGCGAGTATAGAGAATGTTGAAGTCACGGTAAGTTAGTAGATTGGATTGATCCTTCCGCTAGATGGGAAGTTGCTTGAGGGGGAGGAAAAAACTAGGATTGGCCAAGGAAAGCAACTCTAAACCGCTTGATTCCGGGGAAAGGGGCTTCATTTCTCTCCTGCGGTGTAGCGGGCGACGAATTCGCGCTGAAATTCCCGGAAACGACCTTCGCTGATGGCGTTGCGGGCATTTTCCATGAGACCGAGATAAAAGTGGAGGTTGTGGAAGGAGAGAACACGTTGCGCGATGATTTCTCCGGCGCGGAAGCTATGACGGAGGAAAGCGCGGGAGAATCGCGCGACGTGGGGGTGGGCATCCTCGGTAAGGGGATTTTTGTCGAACTCGAAGGCCTTGTTTTTAATGTGGATGGGGCCATCGGGTGTGAAGGCCTGTCCGTGGCGGGCGCAACGGGTGGGATGAACGCAGTCGAACATATCAACGCCCTGGCCGATCATTTCGAGAAGCTGGGTCGGGGTTCCGAGGCCCATGGCGTAGCGGGGCTTGTTTTGAGGGAGGAAAGGTTCGGCATTTTGAATAGCGGCGAACATTTCGGCCTCGGGCTCACCGACGGAGACGCCGCCAATGGCGTAGCCGTCGAGATCGAGATCAACAAGGGCGCGGGCCGATTGCTCTCGGAGATCGGGATAGACGCTGCCCTGGACGATTCCGAAGTGGAGTTGTCGCCCGGTGCCGCTGGTGGGTTTGTTTTCCTCAATCCAGTCCTTGCAGCGTTTGCCCCAACGGGTGGTGAGGCCAGTGGATTCCTCGGCATACTTGCGCTCGCAAGGATAAGGAGGGCATTCGTCGAAGAGCATGGCGATGTCGGAACCGAAGATCGCTTGGATTTCCATGCTCTTTTCGGGGCTGAGCATCATGCGGGTGCCATCGAGGTGGCTTTGGAATTGGACACCTTGCTCGGTGATCTTGCGGATCTTGGAAAGGGACCAGACCTGGAAGCCGCCGGAATCGGTGAGCATGGGGCCATCCCAGCTGGTGAAGGAGTGGAGACCACCGAGTTCGCCGATGACATCGGTGCCGGGGCGGAGCCAGAGGTGGTAGGTATTACCGAGGATGATTTGCGTATTGATCGCATGGAGGTCTTCGGGGTGGAGGGTTTTGACCGACCCCTGGGTTCCGACAGGCATGAAGATGGGCGTTTCAATGACACCGTGAGGCGTGGTGAGACGACCGCGGCGGGCTTTGGAGTCGGGATCGGTGGAGAGGAGTTCGAACATGGAGATTTCGCTTGGGCGGAGCATGGCAGATTTCGTAGCGTTGGGAAGTGAGTGCTGAAATTCTTCCCCAACCGTCCAAGATTGTCTGTGTGGGTCAAAATTATGCCGCCCATGCACGGGAGTTGGGAAATCCGCTTCCGACCGAGCCGGTTCTTTTCCAAAAAGCACCGAGTAGTTGGTCGGGGCCCTTTGATCCGGTGGAGCTGCCGCCGGGTGCGGAGAAGCTGGATTACGAAGTTGAGCTCGGCGTGGTGATCGGGAAACGAGCAAAGCGGGTGAGTGAGGAAGAGGCTTTTGATTATGTGGAAGGCTACCTCGTGCTTTGCGACTATTCCGAACGTTCCTGGCAAAAGGAGCGGGGCGGGCAGTTTAATAAGGGGAAGAGCCACGATGGCTTTTGCCCGGCGGGACCAGCGGTGGTTCCGGCGAGTGCGGTGGAAAATCCGCAGGACTTAAGGATCTGGTCGAAGATTAATGGCGAGATCCGGCAGGAGAGTTCGACGGGTGACATGATTTTCGGAGTGCGGGAACTGATTCACTACATTTCGCAATTTATGACCTTGTTGCCGGGAGATGTCATCGCAACCGGAACACCGGGAGGAGTGGGGGCGGGGATGAAGCCGCCGCAGTTTTTGAAGGTGGGTGATGTGGTTGAATTGGGCGTTGAGGGAATTGGGGAGATTCGACAGGAGATCGTCGAGACGCCGTGATGAAGTGGGGAGTGGTCATTCTCGTGCTGGCGCTGATTTTAT
Source organism: uncultured Verrucomicrobiales bacterium (assembly GCA_913060685.1). Lineage (GTDB taxonomy): Bacteria > Verrucomicrobiota > Verrucomicrobiia > Verrucomicrobiales > Akkermansiaceae > SW10. The sequence goes on along the minus strand of CAJXVQ010000286.1, from coordinate 307 downwards.
CCTTCATTTTTGTGAATGAATGGCCGGGACTTTCTTTGTCAGGGACTTCAAAAAATGAATTGGCTGGAAAGGAGAATCTTTCGGAAAGGAAGTCATTTGGAGGAGGTGATCAAAGAACGGTCGAAGAGCTTTTGACGCTGATGCGGGAGAATGAAGACCGTTGGTTTGAGGCCGGGGTGGCTTATGATCGCTTTCCGGCGAAGCGTTGGGAGGTGGTGCGTTCCTGGACGCTCGCCGAAGTTGAGGCACTGTGCCGCAACGAAGAGGGCTATGACTGTCTCTTATACACATCTGACGCTGCCGACGA
>CAJXVQ010000285.1 GCA_913060685.1 uncultured Verrucomicrobiales bacterium | reverse complement strand
CGAGATCAGCCTCGGTCTCGTGGGCTCGGAGATGTGTATAAGAGACAGCTTCGAACCGAGTGGGCTGGTCCTTATTCTTCAAGGGAATCTTAGAGCCTTTGAGGACCACTGTGTCCAAATTGGAAAATCCCGCTGGCGGATCAAGTGGGACAAATTTCATGCCCTCTGTTTCCTATGTCTACCCGTCGAAACCAAAAGCCGAAGTGATACTCATCAACGACACCATCAAAAAAATCTCACTTTCGGTGAACTCCCATCCCCCCTTTGAAAGGCATACTCCCGTAAAATCCTCCGCCCTTCAAGCCCACCCTTGACCTCCCCCTTAAAAACCAAGACCTTCCCCGCCTCCCATGGACTACGGAACCCTCATCGAAAAACGCACGGCACGCCTCGCCGAGATTGAAAAAATGATGGAAGACCCCGGGTTTTTCAACGACCAGAGGAACTCGACTCAATTCATGCGGGAGCATCGTGGCCTCAAGAAACTTTTGGCTCTCTGGGAGGAATATCAACAAGTCATCAGCGATATCGAGGGCAACGAAGAACTCGCCAGAAGTGGCGATGAAGAATTCGCCGCCATGGCAAACGAGGAACTCGGCCCCCTCCGTGAACGTTTTGAAGTTCTCGGCCAAGAAGTGCAATACGCCCTTCTCCCTCGCGACGAAACCGAGGACCGCGACGCTCTTCTCGAGATCCGCGCCGGAGCAGGTGGCGACGAAGCCTCCCTCTTCGCCGGCGAGCTCATGAACGCCTACCAACGCTACAGCGACAAGCGCGGCTGGAAGTGTGAGCACCTCGGAAGCTCCCCCTCCGATGTTGGCGGCTATAAGGAAGTTATTCTAAAAATCACAGGCGACGAAGTCTTCCGCTACCTCAAATACGAATCCGGTGTCCACCGCGTCCAGCGCGTTCCCGCCACCGAAACCCAAGGCCGCATTCATACCTCCACCGTGACCATCGCCGTCATGCCGGAGGCTGAGGAAATTGACTTCCAGCTCCGCCCAGAGGACCTCCACATCCAGGCCACCCGCTCCGGTGGTTCCGGCGGACAACACGTCAACACCACCGACTCCGCCGTTCAAATCACCTACCTGCCCACCGGCCTCCAGGTAAAGTGTCAAGACGGACGCTCCCAAACCCAGAACAAAGCCCTTGGCCTCGAGATTCTTCGCGCAAAGCTCTTCGAAATCGCGCAACGCGAAGCACAAGATAGCTACTCAGCCCAGCGTAAATCACTCATCGGCTCCGGTGATCGTTCGGAAAAAATCCGGACCTACAATTTCCCTCAATCCCGCGTCACCGATCACCGTATCAACCACACCTCCCATAACATGGAAGGCATCATGAACGGCGACATCTTCGAATTCACCGACCACCTCCAAAAAGCCGAGATGGAGCAACGACTCGCCGAAGAGGAACTGGGCTAGATTTCACAATCACTCCCAATCTATTCACATTCTCTTCACAAGCTCCTAATATGACGACCATCCTTGACGTTCTCGAAAAAGGAGCCGCTTTCCTGACCCAAAAAGGCATTCCGGATGCCCGCCCCAATATGGAGCTTCTCGTCGCCCATGAACTGGGATTACGAAGAATGGACCTCTACCTCCGCTTCGATCAACCCATCGAAAAAGACCACCTGACGTCACTCCGGGAAAAGCTGAAAAAAAGAGGTCAACGAATTCCCCTTCAACATCTTAATGGCGTTATTCACTTTGGAAATTACGAGTTTAAGACGGATAACCGCGCTCTCATTCCGCGCCCTGAGACCGAGGAACTTGTCAGCCTGATTCACAAACAATCTTTCTCAAAACCCTCTCGTATTCTCGACGTCGGTTGCGGCTCAGGCGTTCTTGGCCTGACTATTGCCAAAGACTTGGGAACAGATTGTGAGCAACTTGTCTTGGCTGACTTATCCACAGAGGCACTCGCACTTTGTGAACAAAACGCAACTGCGCTCGAAATCCCGGCAACCCTCGTAGAAAGTGACTTGTTCACAGAGATCGATGGCGCCTTCGACCTCATCGTTGCCAACCTCCCCTACATCGCTGAAAGCGAGCGCGGGAATCTCGAACCGGAAGTTCTCTACGATCCCGAAATGGCCCTTTTCAGCGGTGCTGACGGCCTTGATCTCCTCCGCCCCTTTGCCGCCCAATGTGCCTCGTTCTTGAACCCCGGAGGTCTGGTCGCTCTTGAGGTCGGCTACGATCAAGGCTCCACCGTGGCCAACCTGCTGACCGAGGCCGGTTTATCTCTTGTCGCCATCGGTGAGGATCTCAATCAAATCCCCCGCTTTCCACTTGCACGAAAGGCCTAAAAAGCTCACTGCCTTCCTCCTCAACTCCCCCCGCTCATGGACAAACTTCTCGTACACGGTGGCACGCCCCTCTCAGGTGCCATCAATATTTCCGGCTCTAAAAATGCCTCTCTCCCCATTCTCGCCGCAGCTCTCCTAACCGATCAGCAAGTGATCATCGAGCGGGTTCCTGATGTTTCGGACACCAACTACATGCTTCAAATCCTCAGCGCCCTTGGCTGTGAGGTGGAGCGTTACAGCGGAACGGTCAAAATCACTGCTGCCAACATTCACCCCGAAGCCCCCTACGAGATCGTTCGTAAAATGAGGGCCTCCATTTGTGTCATGGGCCCGCTCGTTGCCCGCCTCGGCCGTGCCAGCGTTTCCATCCCCGGCGGATGCGTCATCGGCGACCGCCCCATCGATCTCCACCTCAAAGGACTCCAAGCGATTGGTGCCCAAATCGACACCGAAGGCGGCAATATCCTTATCGAGGCCAAGAACGGACTCACCGGGAAAGAAGTCGACCTCAGCGGAAAACACGGACCGACTGTCCTTGGAACCGACAACCTGATGATGGCCGCCGTTCTTTCAGAAGGAACCACCGTCATCGAGTCGGCCGCTTGCGAACCGGAGGTCGTCGATCTTGCCGATTTCCTGAACTCCATGGGAGCAAAGATCGAGGGAGCCGGAACCCGCCGCATCACCATCGAGGGCGTGACCTCTCTGGGTGGCACCCACCACACCGTCATCCCCGATCGCATCGAAGCCGGAACCTTTATGGTCGCCGGTGCCATGGCCAGCGACAACGGCATCACACTCAACCGCGTCCGCCAGGATCAACTCGTCGGCGCTACCGAGACCCTGATCGAAGCGGGCCACTCCGTGCAATTCAACGAGGCCGGAAATAGTGTCACCGTTAGCCCGGGCGATTCTCCAAGTGGTTGCTCAATCACAACCGCTCCTCACCCCGGCTTCCCAACTGATATGCAGGCCCAGTTCACCGCGATGTTCGCCACCACTCCGGGGATCTCGGTCATTGAAGACACCATTTTCCCGCAGCGCTTCATGCACTGTGCCGAACTCACCCGCATGGGTGCGGACATCATTGTTAATAATGGTTCGGCTCTCGTCCATGGCGTTGAAAAACTCAGCGCCGCTCCCGTCATGGCCTCCGATCTCCGCGCCTCGGCCGCCCTTGTCCTCGCCGGCCTCAGGGCAAAAGGCACCACCGAGATCAATCGCCTCTATCACATCGACCGGGGCTACGAAATGATCGACGAAAAGCTCCTCCAACTCGGAGCCAAAGTCCAGCGGACCCGAGGCAGCGCCTAGGTCAGTCGATGTCCTATCTTAAAACGATCGTCATTCTCGGTATCACACTTCTCGCTTCCTGCCGTAATTACAGCGAGGACCAGCAGATCAACGAGATTGAAATCGAACATCCCGACATCTACATTGGGATGTCTTTGAGTGAAGCCAGAGAGATCTTCGAAGCAAACGGCGCCAAACAAAATTTTGGGGCTTACCGAATGCCAACAATCACCTCGGGTGACGATCCTTCAGACTTACCCTGACACAGTCAAGGAACCCCCGGAGCTCTGCCAAAATCGAGCAAGGTGTTAGTTCATCCGGCAACTTGCCGTGACTCCGACCAGCGTCTAGGGTGCTGCCTCACACACCACGATGACCAAGTTTTTTTTACTTCTGTTTTTTCCCCTGCTCCCGATCCACGCCGACCTGGTCGCTCACTACGCCCTCGACGAAACCGACACCGCCACAACCGTCGTCACCGATTCCCTCGGGCAAAACAACGGCATCATCATCGGCAGTACCGCTCCCTCCAAAGCCTTCTCCGCGATCCACAATACCGGATACGACTTCCCGCTCCGTTCCGGCTTCAGAATCCCTCCCGCTCCCGAAGTTCAACCCACCGATCAATTCACCTTCACCTGGTGGTTCCGCCCCACCACTCTGAATGCTTTCGATCGCTTTTTTGAAACCCTCTCCGGCACGGGTAATAGTGGCTCCGGGATCCGCATCGACCTTGGATCAAGTGGACGTGAAGTCCGCGCCCTCCTCCGCGATGGAAACGGTTCGACCAATACCACCGTCACCAACCCTCTCAGCCTGATCGCCGGGAACTGGTATTTCTTCGCTCTCCGCTACGATTCTCTCAATCAGTCATGTCAGGTCACCGTCCTTCGCGAGACCGGCAACCCCGTCACCTCCGCCAATATCATCTCGGCCACCACGACCAAGACTTCTCTCGGCACCAATATCATCAGCCACAACACCGGCGTTTTCATTGCTGCCGATGACGCCAACTCGGCGGGTAGCAACGACTTTGGAGGTGCCATGGACGACATCGCCATCTTCCAAAACGGTGACCAATTTGGAGTTCTTTCGGACAGCGACCTTGCCGAGATTCACAATAATGGAGCTCTCGCTTTCGACCCACCGGCTCCCCGGCCAACCATCAATTCCTTCACCTCCAACGATACCGCCTTTGACTCGGGCGACACCGTGACCTTGAACTGGAACGTCACTGACGCCGATACCATCGAAATCACGCCGGCCATCGGAGTTGTCGCAAATCCTTCGGGCACATTCGAATTCACCGCAGCCTTCACCGAAGTTTACACTCTGACCGCTACAAATTCCGAAGGCCCTGTCACCTCCTCCATTCAAATCACGGTCGACGATCTCGCACTCTCCCCCCGCATCAGCGAGTTTGTTGCCAGCAACCGCACCCTTGATGACGGTGATGACAATTCTCCCGATTGGATCGAAATCCACAATCGCAACACCTCACCCTTCGACATTTCCGGATACCACCTCACCGACGATACCGCCAACCTTCAAAAATGGAGCTTCCCTCCCGGAACCATCCTTGCCGGCAACGAATACCTCGTCGTCTTTGCATCCGGAAATGACACTCCTGATTCCGCCGGAAATCTCCATACCAACTTCAGCCTCAGAACCAGTGGCGAATACCTGGCCCTCGTCGCTCCGGATGGAGTCTCTGTTCTTCAGGATTTTTCTCCATCCTACCCTCCTCAGAAATCCGATGTCAGCTATACCTCCGAGGGTTTCCTGACACTCCCCACCCCTCGAGCCGAAAACATCGGCACCGCGCAATCCGGCTTCATCAGTGACACCTCATTCGATATCGATCGTGGCCACTACTCGCTCCCATTCGATGTCACCATCGCCACAGACACTCTCACTGCCGAAATTTATTACACCACCGACGGAACCGAACCCACTCCCTCGAATGGCACACTTTACACGACCCCGGTAAATATCGCCACCACGACCGTCCTCCGCGCGGCAGCATTTCAGGACGGATTCATCGGAACAAACGTCGATACCCAAAGCTATATTTTTCTCAACGATGTCATCAACCAGCCCAACACCCCACCCAACACCACAACCACCTGGGCTGGCAAAATTGCCGACTACGAAATGGATCCCGATGTCGTAACCGATCCCGACTATGCCGACGAAATCATTCCCGCTCTTCAGAAATATCCAACCCTTTCCATCTCCATAGATCCTGACGATTTCTACGGAACGCAAGGGATCTACCAGAACCCCCAAAGTGATGGCTCCAACTGGGAACGCCCCGTTTCCGCGGAACTCATCGCGCACGATGGTAGCGAAACCGGATTCCAAATTAACGCCGGCCTCCGGATCCAAGGCGGTAGCAGCCGCAATCCAGATACTCCCAAGCACAGCATGAGCCTCCGCTTCCGGAACGATTACGGCGCTGGCAAACTCCGCTACCCTCTCTTTCGGGATGCTCCCGGCGGTCGAAGCGCCGTCGAAAAGTTCGACACCCTACAGCTCCGCTCCGGCTACAACTTCGGCTGGACCCATCGACACTTCTGGCAAGCCAACAAGGCACAATACGCCCGCGACCAATTCGTTAACGACCTCTTTCTTGGCGTAGGAAACACCGGGGTCCACGGACGATGGCTCCATCTCTATATCAACGGAATTTACTGGGGCATCTACCATATCCATGAGCGCCCCGATCAGGATTTCATGGAAGCCTACTTTGGCGGAAAGGACGACGACTACGACGCCATCAACTCAGGACAAGCAACCTCCGGAACTACCGCAGCCTACAACGCCATGACCGATGTCGCTGAAGGAGACATCGCCAGCTCCGCAGTCTATGAAACGATGAAATCCCACCTCGATATTGACTCCTTCATCGACTACATGCTTATCAATTTCTATGTTGGTAATAACGATTGGGACGGCCACAACTGGCGCGCCGCCGGCACCGGACCCACTGGCGTTCCTTTCCATTTCATACCCTGGGACACCGAGTTCGCAATCTCACCCGCGCGCAACGCCACCGCCCCTATCAGCGGTGCTCTCACCATCAATCGGACTGCCGTAAACGGTAACAACCGACCCACCGGCATCCACCAGGATCTCGCTAAAAATGCCGACTACCGCCTCCGCTTCGCCGACCGCGCTCATGCCGCGTTCTTCAACAATGGCCCTCTCTCGCCCGCTGGAGCTGAAAAAATCTGGCGACGTCGTTCCGATGACATGGGTGTCGCCCTCGTCGCCGAATCAGCCCGCTGGGGAGACTACCGTCGTGATGTCCAGGCGGCGGGAGGATGGGATTCGTCTGACTTCGATCTCTACACCCGGGACGAGCACTACGATCCCATCCAAGACTACATCGTCGGCACTTATCTCCAACAGCGCCCCGACATCTACCTGAACCAACTTCGTGCCCGTGATCTCTATCCCGATGTCGACGCGCCGATCTATACCCAAAACGCCGCAACTCTCACTATGACCAACCCAAATCCCGGCGGCACCATATTCTACACCACCGATGGCTCGGACCCACGGGATCCCGATGCAAAAACCTACTCCGGTCCCATCAACCTCTCTACCAGCACCACCTACAATTCCCGCGTTCTCGAAGGTGGCGTTTGGTCAGCCCTCCAATCGGACGACATCCTCGCCGGCATCCCGGCCGACATCACCAACCTCGTCATCTCCGAGCTTTACTACAACGAACCCGGTGCCACCGAGGACAATGAATTCATTGAACTCACCAATATCTCCAACCTTAAAATTGACCTTGGCCTCGTCACTTTCACCGCCGGCCTCACCTACACTATTCCAGTTGGTACCACCCTCGCTCCCGGCGCCCGACTTGTCATCACACCAAGCGAATACCAAGGCAACCTCGACAATAGCGGCGAGACCATCACCCTCAACGACGCCTCCGGTGCGATCATCGATAGCTTCACTTACGGAGACAGCTTCCCTTGGCCAGAATCAGCCGATGGCGACGGATATAGTCTGGTAAGAATTAGCCCCATCTCCGGCCTCAACCCAATTCTCCCCACCAGCTGGCGCTCCTCCACCACCCTGGGAGGCAACCCAGGCTCCACCGATTCCTCCACTTTCCCCGGCGGGGACCTCATCGCTTACGCCCTCGAGGGCAAATCACTCACCGCCACCCCAGACGGGGTCATTGTCCCAAGAAACCTCGCGACCGACGACCTTATCCGCGAAGTTCAAACCTCCACCAACCTGATCGATTGGACCCCTATCACCTTACCCGCTTCGGAGACTCCCCCCCTGGACGGCTTCACTGACCAAAAATATTCGGTGCCCCCCGGAATACCAACCTCCTTCTACCGTCTCAAAGTCACCCTCCGTTAAGAAATAAAGGTCGCCAAAAGCTCCAGCTTTCGGCCCCCTCATCCAAAGCCTTCGACGTTCAACGTTGGAAGTTCAGCGTTCAACGTTCAAGCTCCATTCATGCCTCTCTCCGCCAGCGTTCTCATCGACGGACCTTCCGAACTCGTCTTCGACTACGCCATTCCGGAACACCTCACCGTCCTCGCCGGCTGCCGCGTCCGTATCCCTTTACGCAACCGCAATGCCACCGGAACCGTCATCCGCATTGCCGAAAAACCCCATGGCGATTTCGACCTCCGCTTTCTCACCGGCCTTGTCGATCCCGAGCCCCTCGTCACCCCGCCCCTTCTCAAACTTGCCGAGTGGATCGCTTCCTACTACGGAACCCCGCTTGAGCAAGTCATCCGCTCCATCATCCCCAGTTCCTGTCTCTTATACACATCTCCGAGCCCACGAGACCGAGGCTGATC
>CAJXVQ010000284.1 GCA_913060685.1 uncultured Verrucomicrobiales bacterium | reverse complement strand
CCTCATGGCGGACGATTCGCGCCGGTCCGAGGTCACCCGTCGGAGGGAACGGCCGTCCCGCATCACGGAGGTTTCCTCAGGCGGAGGGCTTTCGGCGGGCTTGGCAAGCCACGCGAACAGAAAGCCGACGGCGAAGGTGGCGAGCGGGATCCAGAGGCGTGGGTTCATTGCTCTTGAGTGCTGTCGTTGGGCTTTGGGATACTTCCCCCCGGAAGCATCCGGTCGATCTCCTCGGGAGAATGACCGAGGCCGTTGAGTGTTCCCTCGAAATTCTCGCGAATAACGCGAACCGCCTGTGGAGTCAGGCGGGTGGGGAGGCTCTCAAAAGCGGCGAGGCGTTCCGCTGCGGTCATCTGGCCCAACAGCTCCTCCCGGAACCTGCTGTCATTCTCTTTCTTGCCAAACAGGGATTTGGTCTGGCGAAGGAAGCCGTTGAGATTCTCCTGCCGGTCGCCGGGAGACTGCTCGAGCAAGGACCGAAAATTGTCAGACGTTGGGTTCCTGAAGACCACTTGCCGCAAAGCCCCAACCCGGATTTGTGCGTCCTGGATCTCGTTCACCCACGCCTCGGCCCCCTCCGGATCTATCTTGGCAGCCTCCGTCGCGAACCTGGCGATGGTTTGGTCACGCGCAGAAGAGGGTTCGAGTTGGTCGAGCCAGTCCGTGGCGGCGCGCTGGTCCAGCTTCGCCCAATCCAAGACGGCGGAAGGAAGGCTGTCCGGCCCGGCCTCCAGGATCCACTCGACCATCGCTTTGGGATCGGTTTCCAAGCCTCCCAGTACCTGCATCTTCTTGAAGGCGGTCTCAACTTCGGCCGGGGTGAGCTGCATCGAGTCCGCATGCTGGACGAAGGCCGACACCCCGTTTTCGAACATGAGTTCGGTGAGTGTCATCCCGAGGAGGTCGGCCCGAATGGCGGCATACTCCGGTTCGCCCATTGCTTCAATGACTCCGGGGACGCTTCCCTCCGGCAGGGAGGAGGTGCCATCAAATCCGAACAAGCCGTTGGGGATCCGTCCTTTGTTCCCGGACGCGACATTCTCGTGAATCTCGAGGAATGTCTGTAGACCCTGCTCGAGATCAGTGCCCAGCAGCTTGGTGGCCATGCGAATCCGCAGGTACAATCCCGGCTCGGACATGAGGTAGATCGTGTCGGGGAAGTCGGGGTCAGATTCCCGAGCCTTCATGGGGCCAAGTAGGGAGAGCGCCGCAGCAGGATCCTTGCGGGCGAGGGCTTCCATGACTTCCCGGGGCGAGAGCCCGGCTCGCAACTTCTGATCGCCGGCCATCCGCATGGGATCCTGTTCCGCGGCGAGGCGCATCAGCCAACCCTTGATCGCGGATTCCTCGGTCGCGTCGGCGACAGCAATCAGTTCATCAAAACTATAGCCCGCCACCGAACGGACAACCTCCGGGAATGCGCGGCTGTAGAGTGTCTCCTGTTCGCGCATCGCATCGCGGTTGCTCTTTAAATACATCCAAACCCCGGGATCGGAAAGATTGCCTGCCATGCTCTCGTCGAGCTTGAGTCCGGCAGGCACTAATTCCAATTCCCCGATCGTTGCCAGCGCGCGATTGATTCGCTCCTGTGATTGTGCGGGATCAAAGGAACCGGAGGGATCGGAGGCGCCCGCCGGCGAAGAATCCCGTATATCCTGCGACCGTGACTTGCCCTGCGCCTTGGCAAGCTCTTGCTGCAGGTTCTTGTTCCGCGCAGCCAGCGCTATCAGCACGACCGTGGTAACGGCAGCCGAAACAACCAGGGTGATCCAATTAGAATTTTTCATGAGATTCGGAGATGGTGAGGTTACTAATTCTGAAGCTGCTCGAGCAGTTCGGCGGGAAGACCCTGCTCGGCCTTTTCCCGATCGTGCTCAAGCCATTGCCGCCCGATCATCTGCTGGGAGCTGTCGCCCAGGGCGGCGTCATCGATCTGCTCCGCATGGCCCAGGGCTTCCTCGAAATCCCGAAACTTGAGGCATGACTAGGCGAGGCCGGCGTATCCATGGTCTCGAATGGCGCCCGGGCTCTGCCTGGCCAGCCATTCGTTGGCTTCCAACCGCCTCCCCTCGGAACCGGCGATCACCCTGCCAACAATCTCCGGCCCCTCCGTCTCTGTCACGGTAGTTCCAAGCCAGTCCAGAATTTCCTTGGCCTGAAACGAAATGACGTCCTGAAACATTTCTGCGAGGTAATGGAGGCGCCCTTCCGGATCGGGATTGTACTTGTCCACCAGGGCCAGTCCGGCATCGTACTTCCCCTCTGCGGCGAATTTCGCAAAGCTTCCTTCGAGCGCTTTTCTGCGATCTTCCTGCCCGTGATATTCGAGCATCTTGGAGAGCGGGGTCTCATCGCCGGTCTTCATCAGGTTCTCGGTGAGAGCACGCGCCAGTTGTTTGACGATCGAGCTTCCCATCTCTTCCCTTGGCATTTCGCGGTAAAAATCGAGGGCCATTTCCGGACTGGTGGTTGCCATCCCGCAGACCAGATTGGAGATCACCTGACGGTGCAGTTCATCTTTCAGGCCGGGATCCAGCTCCCCGGATGCCCGCTTCTCCCGGTACCAATTCAGCGCCGCCTCCGGTTCACTCGCAGCCCAGTCTCTCATCGGGGACTTCGCCGATGCTCTTCCCGTTGCCACCATGTGCTCCACGCGGAGCCGGGGGTGCAGGTTCAGGCCGTGGCGCTGGATTTTGGATGCCAGGGAATCCTTCGAGCTGCTCTCGCAAGAAAAGTCCTGCAGGTCAACGAGCAGCAGCTCGAGCTCATCGGCGCTCATCATGGCGATCCGGCTCTGTGCGATGGTTGACTCCAACGGTTCTCCTTCCAACAAGGCCCTGAAAATGGCGCGGCTGTCGGCGGGGGCGTTGAAAGAGGCGAGGATGCCCCTGGCGGTGCGCGAGTGCATCATTCCGGTCCCGGTTCGACCCGTGCCACCGCGACGCTTGCTCTTGGATGGGGCCAGCGCCGTTGAGCCCTGCGGATCTGCCGCTTCGCGCAGCTCCGCGCGGATCCGGCTGCCCTCCGCAAGTTGTTGGGAGATGGGAATGACGGCGAAGGCAAAAACGGCTGCGGCAGTGATACTTGTGCTCTTGAGTGTGCTCATGGTGTGAATGGTGTTGGCGACGACGGTGGTCGCGGAGAGAGAGGACGAGGCGGCGAGGGCCTTCGGTGCGATGGCAGCAGTGATGTGCGCGGGAGCGGCGCGGGCGAACTCGGCTCCGAGCAAGGACGCCACGGCAGTCCCGGTGAGTGATACCCCGCGCGAAGTCAGGAGCGAGGACAGCTTCTGCAGGGCACGCTGCACGCGCTTCTTGCAGGCGGATTCCGTCTGTCCGGTCTGGCCGGCGATCTCCCTGAATTTCTTGTCTTCGTAGAAGCGCTGAAGGATCAGTTTCTGGTCCTGTGGCGAGAGGCGGTCAAGGGCCTCGTCGAGGAAGGGGATCGCGTCCTTCCAGGTGGCTTGGTCGTCCATGGGATTCGTTGATTGAGAATTTCGGGACCCGGCTTCGCTGGCCAAGGCGGCGGTTTTCCGCTGCCGGCGCCGCTCCGAGCGCATCGCGTTGGCGCACTGCAGGCGGGTGGTCTTCAGGGCCCAGGCAGTCAGCGACGGGTGGCTCCGGAGGGCACCGGCTTTCTGGGCCATGATGGCGAAGACGTTCTGGGCGACCTCCTCGGCGAGTTGGGCGTTTCCGGTGCGTCGCAGGGCACTGGAGTAAACCAGACCATCGAGGCTTCCCACCAGCGCCGCGAAGGCCTTGTCGCACCGATTGGAAGCGACGAAGGCTTCGAGGAGCCTGGCCGGATCGGGTCTGTTTGCGGGGCGCCTCATTGCTTTAACGATACTCTTTCCAGCAGAGTAGAAAAAGGGACAATATTTCGTGAGAAAGTGATCCGGAAGGCGAATTTGGCCGGGATTCCTGGGAAGATGCCGGAATTGTGCCGGCTCAACAGATGGAGCATTCCGCTATTCGGATCGCAAAATGGCCTCTTGGGCCTCCTCGGAGAGTCCGCTCTCCGGGAACCAGTCGATGACGGTCCCGGGATCCTTGCGATAGAGATTCCGCGCGGCTCGAACGAGGAGTTCCTCGCGTTTTTCCCGGCGCCGGTCCGAGAGCTTCGCGGCGACTTTAATCGCCCCAAGGGGGTTCGTCTTGGTGAGCCGTTCGGCGACAACACTCCGGGCCGCGTCGTGGCCCATGTCGCCGGGCTCCCGGATGGTCAGCCAATCCACCGCTTCGTCCAAGCGATTGTCCGGCCATCCGCGGGCAAGTTCCTCGTATCCCCTCGAGCGAACGAGTGGGGACGGGAGGTAGTCGGTGACGAAGGACTCCATCCAGTTGACGGCCGAGGCAGGATCTTCCTCGGCCCAGAAACGAATGGCGGGATCCACTTGTCTGACCAGTCCGCTGCTCGTGCGAGACTGCTCCTCGATCCATTCGATCTGTCCGGCGAAATCGCTCCGAGGCCAGTAGACCAGGATCTGGCTCAGATTCGATTCTGCCGTGCTTCCGATGGGAAGATGGTCGTGGCCCACTGCCCATCGGATCGCTTCCCGGGGCTCCGACCGCATCCAAGCGATCGCCGCCGTGAGGAAGAGCGTGTCATAACCGATCCATTTGTGCTGCGGAAGGAAATCACTGGAAACGTTCCGATCATACCATGCGGCGGCCGCCTGCCCGTCGATCTCCGCCGCCGCGCCCAGGACGAGTTCCAGGTTCCACGTTCCCAGTTCCGGGACTCGCGCTTTGATGACGGAGGCCAATTCGAGAAAATCCGAAGCGCGAACCCCGGCCGCTTTGCACTCTTCCACGAGCAGCCTGCCATCCTGATCTCGTTCAATGGCTTCCGTGAGTCTGGCCAGGGCCTCGCGGGCGTCTGGACTCAGGGGCTGCTCCCCGGCCTTGTTGCGGCGGGATTCCGTCGAGAGACGGTCTGAACGTGCGGACTTCCGCGGCATTTCCGGTGCGGAGGCAGGCCGGGCGGCCGACGTTTCCCGCTCCGGAGAAGACGCGTTCCAAATAAGAAGGGCGACTGCGGCCACCAGCAGAGCGCAGCCGGCAAGGATGGCAATAACGTTCGGAATGCTTCTCCTCATGGTTGATGGTCTGCGTGTGGCACAGGAGACGCCTTGAGACGACTCTTGGGCCAGCTTCAAGCGTTCCGGGGTTGAGTGATGGAGCGCTGCCTGCGGACGCGCCACCATGCGATACTGAGAACAAGAAGCGTTACGGCGCTGACGAGTGGCCAGCGAGGCGTGGCATCCGCTTTGTCGGCGTCGATACCGGTCCCTGAGAGAACGCCGACAGTTCGAAGTCCACCGTTCAATCGGCGTCGTTCTTCAAGATCCCGGCGGCGCTCCCGACTGATGCGTCGTCGCTCCGAGGCTTTTCTTTGTTGGGCGATCAGCTTCACGACTTCCTGCTCGGTGGGATACTCGTAGTCCTTGATGAAGGAGACGATGCCTTTCTCGATCTCCTCGCGTTCCTTTTTCGAGCTCGCGTCGATGATGGCCTGCATTTGATCACCGAGTTGCAGGGTGAACGCAGGATCGAAAAAGCCACGATTGACCGCGGCCGGATCGTAGGTGGATTTATCAATGTCGAATCGACGCCACAGGAAGTAGCTCATGCCGCTGTTACCAGGCCCAAGATGGTTGTAATCGTCGCTGGGTTCAAGGCATTTGGGGTGATCCGCAAAGAATCCAGGCTTGAACAGGGCCTCCGTGAAGATCAGGTCCGGGACGCTAAAGAAGCCCTTGCGTCCGGAGATTGAGCGGACCGCACCGTAAAAGGCCTCTTCGTCGTCGAAGATCGGCTTGAGGGTTTTCCTGTCCCGTGCATTGTCTGATTTTGTGAGAAGGAGGTGTTCGTACCAGCCCATCGGCCATACCTCCGCGGAACCATACCGGTCCAAGGCGGCGAGGTATTCATCGACGGCCACCTTGATATCTTCCGCCGTCGGGTCCACATACGAACCCAAGGGATCCACGATGGGTTCCCCATGCGCGGCAAGAAGCATGAGAAGGCTCAGGGCAATGCCGAAGAGATTATGGAGGAGGAAGTTCACCTGCTATTGATTCGGCGCAGGGTCTCCTCCCGCAGCGGTTCATCCTGAATCTCCTTCGCCCATACTGCGGCCCCTTCCGCATCCAACTCGGAGGCTTCGGTCGCAAAACTGGCGATCGCCCGGTCGCGGACCGGGGAGGACTCCTGCCGATCCAGCCAGTCGGTGGCGGCATTCATGTCCTGGTCTGCCCACTGCACGACTGCCGCGGGGATGGCACGCGACTGCTGGTCGGTGGTGAGGGCCTTGCCCATCCATTCGAGCGTCGCCGCCGGTTCGGTGGCGATGATTTCCTTGCCGACGCTGTCGAGGTAGAGGTTGATCTCTTCCGGCGTGAGAGCCATCGCCTCCGCCTGGCTCGCGGCCTGCCCCACCCCGCTTTCAGTCAGGTGGTGGTCGAGCGTGGTCTTGATGAGGTCGTTGCGGATCGCCCCGAACTTCGGATCGCTCATCGACTGCTCGAGTTTGCGGACCACCCCCGGTCGCAACGGGATGGAACCCTGTTGCAGCCCATAGGTGAGCGATTTCATGCCATCCTCCCTGTCGGGGTCGCCCACCCGCATCTCCAGGAGCAAGGCAAGACCGCGCTCAAAATCACTTCCGAGCATCAAGGAACCAAGGCGCTCCCGGTCTTCCTGGTCCTCGGGTGGCACGCGCTCCGGAATGAGACGCGCCGCTGCGGCGGGATCGACCATGGCCAGGCAACGGAGGACGGCATACTCCTCCATGCCCTCCATCAGCTTTTCATCCTGCAGAACCCGCATCGGATCCTGCTCCGCCGCGAGCGTGATCAGGTGGGCGCGGGTATTACAGAGGAATTCACTTCTGCTGCCCAGAGAGTCACTCTCTGGAACGGGGAGATCCGCCGCCACGGCGAGGAGTTCGTCCACGCTGAGGCCTTCGACCGAGCGCAGGAGGTCCGGCAGGTTCTCCCAGAACATGATGCGTCGCCCCGAATCTTCCTCATTCCCCTTGGTGGAAGGGAACGCTCCTTTCGCCTGTTCTTTTGCCCTGCTCCCCTCGGCAGGAACCAGCGAAGCAATGAAGCGTTTGACACCCCCGGTCGCGCGCTCCGTTTTCTCCTCGCTCGAAAGAGGCGACGAAGGGGTCCGATCCGACTTGCCGGGGCGCGCCGGGGGCTGCCCTTGCTCCCCGGCACCCTGCCCGGCGGCAAGCTGGTCCGACAATCGCTTGTTGTGGGTGGCCAGCGCCACCATGACCACGGCGCACACGCCGGCAGTGAGAATGAGTGGGGTCCAAAATGAGCGGTTCATGGGTGAGTTGGGCTACTGGTTTTGAATCTGACGGATTACCTCGACGGGGAGCTTCTCAATGGCCTGCGCTTCGTCGTGCTGGAGCCACGCCCTCCCGACCCGTTGCCGGGTGGCGTCGCGAAGCTCTTCATTTTGGATGTTGTTGACCCGGGAGAGCGCAGCAGGAAACGCAGCAGCTTCGATGTTTCGATCGACGGTGCCCAGCCAGGCATGGTCCCGCGCGACCCCGGGCTTCTGGTTCTTGAGCCAGAAACCGATGTCCCCCCCGGCCCCGAGGCGCCTGAAGAGTTCGGGCGCTTCCGCCTCAGGCGTGTTGGCGCTCATCCAGTCGAGAGCCGCACCCTGTCGTCCAATTCCTTCCTGTCCGCAGACCGCCTGCACGATGTAGTCGGTGCGCTCCCCGGGGTCGGTGACGAACTGTTCGACGAAGGCCACGCCGTCACCGAGCTTCCGGGACCACACGAACTCCTTGAGGGCACCCTGTAGGACCCTTGACCGGTCATGGAGCTCGAACATCTGGCGCAGGTAGGTGTCGTCTCCGGTCTCGATCAGGCCCGTTGTCAGCTTGCGGGTGATCTCGTTGGCCAGGCCCGGAGATCTCAACTCCTGCGGCCGGTCCCGGAACATCTCGAGGGCTTCTTTCGGTCGTGATGCGGCGAGTATCGTGACGAGAGATTCAAAGGTCTTCTTTTCGAACTTGGTCTCGAGTCCCTTCCCGAGAATCTCCCCCGAAGCCACCTTCTCGCGATACCAGGCCAGCGCGGCATCGGGGTCCTCCCGGGCCCAGAACCCCATCGAATCCAGGCTATTCCCTCCCCTCCCGCGTTCCATGACCCGCTCGAGGGTCTCCTGCCACGATTCCGCCAATCCGGGGTGGAACATCCGCATCATGAGCCCGGCGAGTCTCTTGAGACCCTCGGGAGCGGGGTAGTCCACCATGACGTTGAGAAACTCGGCGTATTCCTCCTCGCTCAAGCTGTTGAGCCGGGCATACAGAATCGTACAGGCCCAGGGATCTTGGTTGGCATGTCTTGGACTGGATACCGATATGACCTCCTTGGCGAGTGCCCGGTAGCTGTCTCTTATACACATCTGACGCTGCCGACGATCTACTCTGTGTAGAT
>CAJXVQ010000283.1 GCA_913060685.1 uncultured Verrucomicrobiales bacterium | reverse complement strand
GGAGATGGGAGGGGGGCTTCGCCGGAAGATGGGAGGGCTTCGCTTGGAGATGGGAGATGGGAGGTGGAAGACATTTTTGGAAGATGGCGGCTTTGCCGGAAGATGGAAAATGGGAGGATTAATTTTGGATTTTAAATTTTGGATTTTGGATGCGATGGGTGGCTTCGCCGGGAGATTGGAGACCGCTTCGCGGGGAGATGGAATATTGAAGATCGGAGATGGCGGCTTTGCCGGAAGATTGGAGATTGGATATCGAAGATGGGAGATTAGCTGTTCAGCCGGCGCCTGCTGCTGGCTATGAGACCGCTGAGGAGCTTGCCTGTTTTAATGGCACTGTTCCTGAGTTGCACTGATTTTTCTGCACTTGCGGGGTAATTGTCCTCAACAACGTAGAGTAGGGAGCGAACTTCTCCACAGGATGCGCGGGCAATGTTGTAAAAGTGGAGTTTTTCGGGGCCTCCGCTGCGCTCAAAGCCTTCCGCGATGTTTGTCATCACAGAAACCGCCGCCCGCTGAATCTGATCCCGAAGGCCATAGTCCCTGGCAAGAATAGGTTCACGAGTCAGAGCATAGATCCCATTCACGAGAGTTCGTGCCTCTTGCCAAGTATCCAATTCTTCGAATTTCATTCGATTTGATCTCCTAACTTCGATCTCCTAACTTCGATCTTCTAACTTCGATCTCCTAACTTCGATCTCCTAACTTCGATCTCCCAAATCCGATCTTCAATCTCCAGCCGCCTGCGGCGGCTACATCCCCATTCTCTCAATGATCCTTGGCACGGTGATGTGGAAGATGGTCCAGCCGATCATGAGGAGGACGAAGGCGCACGCAGAAACGAGAAGCGCCAGGGGAAGGGTGTCAAAGGGGCCTCCCACGAGGGTGGCGCGGCCGGTTTCCACCAAATAGGTCAGGGGGTTGATCCGATTGATCGAGCCGAGGAGCCCCGAGGTCGCAATGGGGTAGACGACCGGGGTGGCATACATCCCAAACTGGCCAAACAAGGTGATGGCCCGGGCAACATCGGTATAGAGCAATCCGATCGGAGTGAGAAGACTGCCGATGGCGATCCCCAGCAGAACCATGGAGAGGTAGGCGAGCGGAAAAAAGACAATGGTCCAGGAGGGTTCGACACCCGCAAAGACGAAGATGGGAATTAATAAGACCAGGCGAACGGCCGAAGTCAGCGTGGTTTGCCCAATCCCGGCAAGGACCGGAGCGATGCGGGGGAAGTTCAATTTCACCAACATCGTCTTGGAGGCGCTGAGACTGATGATGGGCTTTGTGAGACTCTCAAGGAAAGCCTGCCAGAGCAAAGTGCCCACCAAAACAAAAGCAGGATAGGGCATGCCGGTATCAGCGACACTCACGACCCCCGATTGATTCAAAAAGAACCAGACGAGGGTGGTGGCAATGGGTGGAAAAAAGAGCCAGACGTAGCCGAGGACACTCTGACGGAACTGCGCTTTGAGATCCCGGCGAAACAAGGCAAAGGCCAGTTCGCGCGAGTTCTTCAACTCAGCAGCCATTTCCCGAAAGAGTCGCCTGGGATCAGCGAGCGAAGAATCCGGGGTGTAGACGGTCACCGCAAGCGGTGATGGAGATGGGAGATTGGAGATGGGAGGTTTTGAGGAAGACATGTGGGGAAGTTGAAGTGGGGAAGTTGAAGTGGGGAAGTTGAAGTGGGGAAGTTGAAGTTGAGGTGGGGAAGGTGAAGTTGAGGTTGAAGTTGATGGGCCGGGAGGTGGTGCTTCGGTGGTTTAAGTGAGTTCGCGCAGGTAGTCGGCGTATTGGGTCTTGCCCAGAGCGTCTGCGGAAGTCTGCAGCTGTTCTTTGGACAACCATCCCTGCCGGTAGCCAATTTCTTCAAGGCAGGCCACCTTCAAGCCCTGATGGGTTTCGATGGTGTGGACAAACTGGGAGGCTTCGAGAAGGGACTCATGCGTTCCGGTATCGAGCCAGGTGTGGCCGCGGCCCAGGACTTCGACATGCAAATCCCCCCGATCCAAATAGGCTTGGTTCACGGAGGTGATTTCCAGTTCGCCACGATGGGACGGTTTGACATTTTTGGCGATCTCGACAATGTCGCGATCGTAAAAATACAAGCCGGTCACGGCATTGTTGGACTTGGGTGATTCCGGTTTCTCCTCGATCGAGACCGCTCTACCGCCATCCGCAATCTCCACGACGCCAAAGCGTTCGGGGTCGCGAACCTGATATCCGAAGACGGTGGCTCCGTTTTCCCGTGCCATCGCCGAGCGGAGATTATCGCTGAACCCGTGACCGTGAAAAATGTTGTCCCCCAGGACAAGGGCACATCGATCGCCATCGATAAAATGCTCCCCGATGATGAAGGCCTGGGCCAATCCGTCCGGTGAGGGTTGCTCGGCGTAGGTCAGACTGATTCCAAAACGCGCGCCATCCCCCAGCAAACGCCGATACACGGGTAAGTCCTCGGGAGTGGAAATTAACAAGATCTCCCGGATGCCCGCCAGCATCAGGACGGACAAAGGGTAGTAGATCATCGGTTTGTCATAGACGGGGAGCAACTGCTTGCTAACGGCGATGGTACAAGGGAAAAGCCGACTGCCGGTCCCTCCTGCGAGAATGATTCCTTTCATTGAAAAATTGGAAATTTTTGGTTTAAGTTGCCCGCTGGGCGGGAGTTTGAGTTGTAGGCTTTCGCAACGAACGGATTAAGCCATATAGCATCTTTGAAAGTTCACGTGTTTCAGAAATCCAAGCCTCGCTCATTGAAGCGTCAAAGTAACCCAGATCAGAACCTATCATAATTTGTGTTCTCAGCTCTCCCAAGGAGCCTTTGGCATAGCCCGCAAAAAGAATGAACTCTTTCGATCCGTTTCGCTCAGCCCCCTCCGCAATATTCGAGGGCACTGACACCGCACTTCTCATAATTTGATCACGGAAACCCCAGTCCTTGCATTGCGAGCTAGCCCGACAGACATCAACCGCTAATTTTTTCGACCTCTTCCATACTGCAAACCCCTCAAAATTATCAGTCGCGCCCAGCACTTCAACTTCCCTCCTTCAACTTCAACTGCCACGCAGGCGCCACTCATCCCTCATCGCTCATCCAATCGCGAAGCGATTGAATGAGAGCCTCATGCACCTCCCGGATTTCGATCCCGGTAGAGAGCAGTTTGGAGTTGTCCATCACGCAGTTGGATCTGGGAGTTTTTGCCGCAAGCTTCATGAACTCGTCTTCGTCACTGAAGAATTGAAACGCTTTATCGGGAAGCAAATGTGTTTTGATTAACCCGGCCACTTCCTGGGTGGTGACATGTCCGGTGTTGGTGACGTTATAAATGCCATAAGGAACCTGTTTGGCATGGGTTTCCGTGCAGCAACGGACGAATTCCTCTAGATGAGAAATCGAGTTTTCCGCCTCGAGCAGGGTCTCGTAGTTGATGAGCTTGCTCAGATAATTCCGGGGGCTATTTTGATGATTGAAGGGGATTCTCAAGCGCCAGATGTAGCATCTTTCCGCTCCTTCAAGAACATCCTCTCCCAAGGCCTTGCATCCCGAATAAAAGCTGCAGTTGTTCGTCCGGAAAGTGAAATTTGGGGTGTCCTCCTCCGTAAAACCTCCTCCGTCTTCGCGACGCCCGGTATAAATACAACCGGATGACACGTGCCCCCACGGCATCTGATGCGATTCACACACCTCCCGAATCGTACCGGGAAGTACGCCATTGCCAGCGAGACACTCGGCACGGTGGAGTTCACAGGCGTCCACATTGGGCTTCCCGGTGTACCCTGCACAGTTGATCAAAAACGAAGGTTTCAGGTCTTTGATCAATTGATCCAGCTGATCTTTATCCGTGTAGTCACACTCGGCGCGACTGACATTTCGAAAGGGGATCGATTGCTCCTTCAAATACTTTTGAAATGCCGTTCCGACATATCCTGTTCCACCTAATAATAAATACATTTTGTTTAATGGCTTTGCCGCTATTCGGATTGGAGGCCGCAGAGCGGCGAAGTTGGTGAGTGTTTGGATTTTAGCGCTCGTACGATGAACTCGAGCTAATCAATCACGCCTTGCCGGCCCAGTTGGTAGTCTCCGCTAAGAATATTCTGCGTCCAGTCCTTGTGATCAAGGTACCACTGCACGGTTTTTTTGAAGCCGGACTGCGGGTCTTGTTTGGGTTCCCAGCCGAGGTCATTTTTAATCTTTGAGGCGTCGATGGCGTAGCGTAAATCGTGTCCGGGTCGATCTTTGACAAAGGTGATCAAGTCGCGATACGACTTGATTGATGAGTGATGGCTGATGAGCGATGGCTGACTACCGGGAGGGACTAGTTCATCAAGGATGGTGCAGAGGAGTTTGATGAGATCGATGTTTTTCATCTCGTTGTTACCACCTACATTGTAGGTTTCTCCCGCTTTCCCGGTCTCAAGAACGGTGAGGAGAGCCTCGGCGTGGTCCTCAACATAGAGCCAATCACGAATATTCTCCCCTGCCCCGTAAACAGGGATGGGTTCGCCTGCGAGAGCTTTCAAGATCACCACAGGAATCAATTTCTCAGGAAATTGATAGGGGCCGTAGTTGTTTGAGCAGTTGGTGATCAATATGGGCAAGCCGAAGGTATCGCCCCAGGCGCGGACCAAATGGTCGGACGATGCCTTGCTGGCACTGTAGGGTGAATGCGGGTCGTATGGGGTCGTTTCCGTGAACAAACCCGTTTCTCCGAGGCTGCCGTAGACCTCATCCGTCGAGACGTGGAGAAATCGGAATCCCGACTTTGTCGGGGATGAAGGATGAGCGATGGCGGATGAATGATTTGCTTGGCTATCCGCTATCAATCCTCCCTCATCACTTGCCTCCGGCAAGTTCTGCCAGTAGGTGAGTGCAGCATCGAGGAGGACGTATGTTCCGGTGATATTGGTCTGGATAAACTCCCCCGGGCCATCGATGGAGCGATCGACATGGGATTCAGCCGCGAGATGCATCACACCATCCGGCTTAAATTCGGCAAACAAGGCCTTCATTGCTGCCGCATCGCAGATGTCGGCTTGAGCGAACCGATAATTGGGGTGATTTTCGATGGCCGCAAGCGACGAGAGATTGCCGGCGTAGGTCAGCTTATCGATATTGAGCACGCTGTGGCCCCGCCCGATCAGTAAATGAGCAAGGTTGGAGCCGATGAATCCTGCTCCGCCTGTGATAAGAATTTTCATGGAGAATTTGGGAGTTGGAAGATGGGAGTTGGAATTCGACAAATAATGTCCGAAATCGAGGGAGACAAACTAGGTCCGGGAGAGCGCGATCCAGTCGGGATGATCTCCGGCGAAGGTGGCGATCTCCTCGCACACCGCGTGGACGCTGGTCCGGGGTTTCCAATCCCAAATCGCACCGGCTTTTGTTGGGTCGAGGATCATCCAGGGAATGTCATAAGCACGCGGATTGGGATCAGAGGTGACCTTGGTCGTTGAATCCGGAAAGCGGGTTTGGCACCACGCCGTCAATTCGGCGAGTGACATCGATTGCCCAAGACCACCGGCGATATTGACAATCCGGGACTGCCGAGAATCGGGAGCTTCCGCAAATTGTTTCTCCAACAGAGCCAATAAGTCAGCGGGGTGAAGGCAATCACGGACCTGGTGACCGAGACCGTCGAAGCCAATGTATTTGAGGGGACGGCCTTCCCGGAAGGAGTGGATCCAAAAGGCAAAGATGCCCTGGGCGGGGTGCCCGAATTGGCCGGCTCCGGCCATGACGCCACAGCGGTTGATCCAGACCGGGAAGTCAAAGGTGGCGCCATACTCCAGGGCCAGATGTTCACTCGCAACTTTTGTAGAACCGTAGAGAGAAACCGGGGGAAGGGTTGAATAGTCTTCCGAGAGCCCCTCGGAGGAGAGTCCCACGGGAAATTGTTGATCGTTCCGGGGAGCAAAGCGAGCGCCCCCCTCCCCCGCGACCACCTCGATTTCGAGGTCCACGAGTCCCGGGATCGAGTAGACCCGGCTGGTGGAGAGAAGAACAAAGCCGGCGCGGTGACGCTTGCAGTATTCCAGAAGGTTGATGGTTCCCTGAAGATTGTGCTCGATGAGCTGCCGGGAGCTCGTTTTGCCATCCACGCCCGCAAGGACCGAGGGGTTGGCGGCGGCATCGATGACCCAGTCGCAGGCCGGCAGGGTTTCGAGATCGGCAGCCGAACGAATGTCCACGACAATCAATTCAACCCCCAGATCGAGCAGGGGCTGTTTATTGAACCAGGATCCGGCCCGGGAAAAGTTGTCGATGCCAACAAGGGTCCAGTCGGGGTGCGCCGCCCGGATGGCCTTCGCGAGGGTCGAGCCTACGAAGCCACAGATACCAGTGATTAAGAGTTTCAAGAATTTTTGTTTCCAGTTCTTTGTTGGAAGATCCCGGGATTCAGGAGCTGTTGTATTTCAGGAAATCGGTGAAAAATTCGCCGCGCTTAGCTATAAGTCAATGCCATCTTAAGCTAGGCCCGAGGGGCGTAAAAAATGAAAAATTTCAAGAAACTGAAAGATTAAGCGGCGGGGAAGTAGTAAATCTATAAGACAGCACTAAATTAACGCCAGAAATGACCATCAAGCAGACTTCCTATTTTGAATGGATTGAAAACCTGGGCGCAAAAAATTAGCGCTGCGACTTGATTATAAGCTACCGCCATTGGTCGAACTACCGAGAAGTAGAACCAAGTTGCGCTGAGATCCCAGTCTTAATCACTCTCTCAGATAAAATATTCCGACCAGAAATCAAGAGTGACTTTCCCAAGAGCTCGCCAGTGAAACCCCCTCGCGAATCGTCACCGCATTTCAAGCTGTGACGTAAGAGAAAGCAATCAAGAAAATCAACTAATCAGAATCGTCTGATCCGTAGGATCCGTAACCGCCATAGCCATATCCCTGGGTGTATTGCCCATAGCCACCGTAGCCGTAGCCGTAGCCGTGCTTTCGCGCCAGGAAACTGGTCTTCTCTTCATATCCATTCACCACGATACCAGCAGGTTGGGTGCCATCATCTTCTAGAAGCTCGAGAACCTTACGAATCGCTCCCTTCGGGGCCTCCTCGGCCCGGACAACCAAACAGAAATTGTCGACGACCGGGATCAGGAGCCGGGTATCGGAAACAGCAAGGAGAGGCGCAGAATCAATCACAATGACATCAAACTCATCCTTCAAAATCTCAAGAAGATCGCGCACGGAGTCGGAGCTGAGGAGCTCACCGGGATTAGGGGCCTTGCGGCCGGCATAGAGACAGGTAAGATTTTTCTGACCGGTGTCTGCGGAGAGAGCTTCCTGCAGGGACGACACCTGTCCGGCGAGAAGCTCGGTCGCTCCGGGTTTCAGCTCACTGCGTTTCAGACCAAAAGCCTTATGCACCGCCGGTTTGCGCAAATCCAAATCCATCAGAAGAGTCTTCCGGCCCTGCTGGGCAGAGGCGATGGCGAAATTGGTCGAAACCAAGGTCTTTCCCTCGCCGGGAAGGGCACTGCTAAAGAGAGTCACTCTCCGTCTCTTCTCATCACCCAGAAGGCTGATCGAGGCCCGCAGAATTCGGAACATTTCACAGTAGAGGGTCTCGGTAAGACCGGGTCGGAAAACGATTCTAGGATCCCACCCCCGGGCAAGCGGGTCATCCGCAGCAGGTGGCAAATCTTTGTTCGAGATGATTTTCTTGAGAACCTTGGGCGCAATATGGTGAATGGTCGCGAGAACAGGTAGCCCGGTTAGCACCTCAACCTGGGAAATGGTGTGGATCTTAGTATCGAGTTTGACCAGGAGGAAGGCGAGGAGGAGACCTGATCCAAAGCCGATAAGCGCGCCATTGTTAATGATCGACGGCCTCTTGGGAGAGAACGGCACTTTGGGCACTGCTGAAAGACTCGAAACTGTAAGCTCGCCCACATCACTTCTTTCATCACCTTGTCTTTCAAGAAGTCTTGCATAGGCTGCATCGAAAGCTTTCCTTTCGGTGGCGATTTGATCGGTAAGGACATTCGCACGGTTTATGAAAAGCCGCCGCGCCACCTGGAGCCGGGCGATTTCATCAAGACCTTTCTCTTCCAACTGGGCTTGCTTTTCAATCCAATACTCCTTGTCGATTGCAGAACTGCGAACCAAGGCGAACTCACTCAGAAAGTTTTTCCGCTTATTTGCAATGGCTGCTCTCCCTTTGACGTGTTTTGGGTGCCTTTCAAGATAAGTAAGTTCCAGCTCAACAAAATCAGCTTCCGCTTTCTCAAGTTCCGCGAGGGCGGCAAGTGCCGTTTTATAATTCGCAAGGGCATTTTGCTTTCCCTCAAGACTCTGGCCCATCTTCGAAGCCTTCAGCTTGATGAACTCGGAATCATAATTTTTTTCTTTGAGTCTGTCCTCTATGAGTTTTTTCTCAAATTCCACGGCGAGCGTATCTGCCAGGATTTTACAAACCTCGGGGTCAGGGTGAGAGACTCTCACGTCGAGAAAAAGAGTATCCTTGCTGTCTCTTATACACATCTGACGCTGCCGACGATCTACTCTGTGTAGAT
>CAJXVQ010000282.1 GCA_913060685.1 uncultured Verrucomicrobiales bacterium | reverse complement strand
TCTACACAGAGTAGATCGTCGGCAGCGTCAGATGTGTATAAGAGACAGGTTTGGATGAGTGAAAGATTCCAGACAAGATGAATGGAATAAAGGCATCTTTCACGCAGTATTCAGAAAAACATGAATTCTGCTTCATTGATATTCCCGCACCGGCGCTCGGCTCTCAACCTGGCTGGGGCCACCGTCGTGGCCGTGCTGGCGGGACAGATTGCGGCGAAAGCTGAAGAATCTCCGATTAAGCTGAATCCAACCCAATTGCATGACCAGGCATTGACCGTGATGGAGAACTATTGTGTCTCCTGTCATGGACCGGACAAACAGAAGGGAGATATCCGGCTCGATGAGCTGGAGGCAATCGATCCGGTTGATTTGCAAAAGCTCTATGCCTTGGCCAAAGAGGCCGTTCACTTCGAGGACATGCCACCGGAAAAGGCCGACCAGCCAAGCGAGGCTGAAAGAAAGCTCCTATTGCAGTGGCTGGACAGCAAGCTAACGGGCGATGCCGCCAAGGCGCTGGCTGAAAAACTTGCCCGCTTCGAGTTTGGCAATGTGGTCAGGCATGAGGAGCTTTTCTCCGGCAAGCACGCCAAGCTTCCCGCCTACACCCACGACCGACGCTGGATCATCAGCGAGTATATCTTCAGCGAGAAAACGAATCGCCTTTTGGACTACAATCCGACCCGGAAAATCTACGGCACGACCCACAGTGTCCGGGGTGACAGCGGGATCCACTGGAGCCCGAAGACGGAACATGGCAACAAGTTCCGGAGGACGATCACGAATCCCTTTCTTCTGCCTGAGTCGGTTGGCGTGCGCTATTCCATGCACAATCGACTCACCACCGGGCATTTGCTGACGATTGTGGGCAACGCCAAGCGAATCGCGGGCCATATGTCGTCCCCGTCGGTGATGAAGGCACAGTACCCGGCGATGTATGCGCTGATGCAAGACGAGCTGCAGCACCGGGAAATTTTGCAGTCACGCGAAGACTTCCTCGCCGCCGACAAGTTCATGGATCGCCTCCTTCAGGAGATTTATGGCGACAAGCACGAGGCCCTTTTGCCCAAACTTGAGCGTATGGAGATTCCTTTCCCGGGCATGCGGAAAAGGAAGTTCCCCGGGGAAAAAACGTACCGCATTCAACGCTCCGAGTTCCTCAACGGGATGGACAAGCAAGACGTCGACGCGGTCTTTCGAAGCATCGTGACTTACAAGGAAACTCCCTACGAAGTCACCGAGGATTCGGCCAGGGTGATGAAGGATGACAAGGAGTCTCCCTGGACACCTTACTTGGACAACCAGCGCGAAGACTATGACAAGATCATCCTGCAAGCCGAACGCGACTGGAGCAGGCAAGGCATCTCCGCTTATCGCATCCAGAACCGCATCACCTTGATGAAGGTGTTCTGGGATCACTGGGACATGGATCTCATTTACCGCGAAGCCAGGAAGCGGAGCCCGGCTCCAGCCTACAAGCCCTTAAATGATGGGGAGATGCAAGTGATCGCGGCCACGATCAAGAAGCATCGCAAGAAGGGCGACAGCTACCAGGCGATCATCGAAAAATGCGTGTCCGACTGGACCGCGTCGTTCGAGAAGGAACGCGAGTCGGCGGCCGCTGCGGATGATGCCCGGATCGACGCATTGATCGATGAGTTGTATGCCAGGGTTTTTGAGCGTTCGCCGAGTGAATCGAAGCGTGCCGAGAATCGCGAACTGCTGAAACTGTTCATGGCGAAACTCGAGCCGCAACAGGCGATTGCCAAGCTGATCGAGTCCTTGATCTTGAATACCGAGTTTGCCTACCGCCACGAGTTTGGAGCGGGTGCCGCCGATGAGCATGGACGACGGATGATGCCGCCCAGGGATGCCAGTTATGCCCTCGCCTATGCCCTGACCGATTCAAGCCCGGACGAGGAACTGGCGAAGGCGGCACGAGAAGGTCGACTCAATACGCGTGAGGATTACGAGCGCGAGGTGCGCCGCATGCTCAAACTCCGCGACCGTTGGACGATCGTCGACGAAGCGGTGCAGGCGGCGAATCTCAACCCCAGCGTGACGAACCAGCCAATCCGGAAGCTGCGGTTCTTCCGTGACTTCTTTGGCTATTCCAAGGCGCTCAAGGTTTTCAAGGATGATAGCCGGTTTGGGGCCGGTCGCCATGAACAGGCTGTCAGCAGACTGATCGAAGAGACGGACATGATGGTCGAACATATTCTCGAGAAGGACGAGCGGGTCTTTGAGGAGTTGTTGACCACCGATAAGTTCTACATTTTTCACAACGGCGACAACGCGTCGATGACGGCCGCGTCCGAATCGCTGAAAACAATCTACCAAAAATTCAAAGACCAAGACTGGCAGGAATGGAAGCCGGAAGACGTCGCTCCGCACGAAGCATTTTTGAGAGAGCACTGGGAGTTTCAACGTGAGAAAGAGGGCGATCACCCAAAAATCCTCAGAAAGCTCCAGCGGATGATGGCCGGGCTTGAGCTGCACTTTAGCGAAGGCCAATCCGGTGCCCTCCCTTACATGAAAAACGGGATGGGATTCTGGCACGGCGGCCCGGTGCTCGGGCGGTCCGGACAGCAGATGCGTGGCGAACAGGTCACGACCTACTGGAACCTCGACTGGCGGACGTGGGACTACCCCGGCCACCAGCCCGCGAAGATCCCGAACCGCAAGGGCATTCTCACCCACCCCGCCTGGCTCATTGCTCATTCACAGAATCTGGAGACCGACCCGATCCACCGGGGCAAGTGGATCCGGGAAAAGCTCCTCGCCGGGACTATTCCCGATGTCCCGATCACAGTTGATGCCGTGATTCATCCGGACAAGGACAAGACGCTCCGGCAGCGCATGGAGGTCCGCACCGGAGATACCTACTGTTGGCGCTGCCACCAAAGAATGGATCCCTTGGGCTTCCCGTTTGAGAACTACGACGACTTTGGTCGCTTCCGTACGAAGGAAAAGCTCGAGCATCCCGACAACTTGATCAAGGCGGCCAAACGCGACGAGCTCAACGAGTTTGGCGCTTCACTGGCGGAGTTTAAAACTCTGCCGGTCGATGCCCGCGGCGTGCTGAAAGGCACCGGCGACCCCAAGCTGGATGGCAAGGTCAACGATGCCTTCGACCTGATCGACCGCCTCGCGAAATCCGCAAAAGTGCGCCAGTCGATCATTCGTCACGCCTTCCGTTTCTTCCTGGGACGCAACGAGAGGCTCTCTGATTCCAGGACGCTGATCGACGCCGAAAAAGCCTATCTCGACAGCAATGGTAGCTTTGACGCCGTGATTGTTTCCCTCCTGACTTCCGACTCCTTCATTTACCGCAAACCCAAAGACAAAGATGACTCTCAATAGACGCGAATTTTTCAAGACCACCGCCCTTGGCACCGCCGGTCTGGCGCTGACGCCGTCGTTTAACCAATTACTCGCTGCTCCGGCCGACGGCAGGGCCAGCTCTCCGCATCGCTTTGTCTTTGTGCGTAAGTCAAACGGCAACCTGACCAATCAATTCGGCCTGCCTTCGTTTTCATCCGATGAGCTCAAGAAGCACGAGGAGAAGCAAGCCTTTGAAGTGGGCCTCGACAAGCACGAGCTCCCTGAATGGCTCAATGCGCTGGATGGGCACAAGGAGAACATGACCATCCTCCACGGGATCTCGATGGCGGTCAGCGGAGGAGGGCATTATTCCTACTCCGGTTGCATGGGGGCCTACAAGGCGGGGCGCGATATCCTCAGTAACATCAAGAGGGCAACGATCGACTTTGAACTGGCCAGCTTGTTTCCCTCGCCCTTCGGGCACGTCGAAATGTCGCTGGCGGTGCCTCACGGACGGGATCACCGGACAGGGATCGTGTCAGGGTATTCCGCGCCTGCTCCCAAACAGCGCAACTACTGCTACGCCGATCCCATGACGGCCTACAAGGAGTTGTTTAAGTCAGTCACCAACACCGACGAAGTGGCTTCCGACAACGCGCTGTTGAGCTACCTCCACGGCCAGGAATCCCAAAGACTCAACGGGCTCGATGGTGACGAACGGCTGAAGATCAGCGATCAGGTCGACTCGCTCCAGTCGATCCGTGATCGCAATACCAAAGTTGCCGCTCTGGGTGATGTCATCACGAAGCACTTGCCAAAAGTCGATCCGATCCACGCCAATGGTGGTTCGGATGCAAGCGTGCCAGAGAAGCAGGCTGCCTTTACCGAGATCATTGTGGCCGCCCTCGCCTCCGGTTTGACCAACGTGGTGACCTATACCATCGATGATCTGGGCTCGGATATTACCTCCTTACCCGAGAATGATGAGAAGACCAACATCCACGCCGTGGGACACGGTCAGGGTGGGCGTTCGGCCTTGATGCGTAACGTGATTAAAACGCATCACATGAAACAGGTGAATACCCTGGTCACCAGGCTCAAGGCGATCCCCGAAGGGAGAGGCACGATGTTCGACAACACCACGATCATCTACATGCCCGAGACCGGATCCGGCCACCACGGTCCCGACACGGAAGCCCCCATGGTCATCATGAGTGGAAAGAATTCCAAACTCGATATCGCCGGGCGCTACATCCGCCTGCCCTTCCATGGCACCGAGGGCCACAAGACCCTGAGTAATTGGTACACCACCTTGCTCAACGCCTACGGCAATCCGGTCAAGCACTACGGAGACCTCGATCTCACCATGCAGCGCAACCGCCTCCCACAAGAAGGCGCGATTGATCAGCTCATGGTCTAGACCATACGCCAAATGTGATTGCGGGGAACAATCAAAGACATGGCCAAGCAGCTGGTCAGGGACAAGAAGCGGAATACCGGTTTTCTTTTTGGTCCTATTGAACATTTGTCGGCCTAGCCCGGATGACCATGGAAGAATAGAACCGCAGCCTCCTCCGCAATGGCAACGGCCACTGGTTCGACGTCAGCAAAGACCCCGCAAACCTCGACAACTTCCCCAAGATCGAAAACTTCGCCTCCCTCACCCCCGCCCAAAAGAAAGAAAAGTCCCTCATCGACCAAGCCCTAAAGCCCTTCGCCCGCCGAGACATCGGCGGCCCCCACCCCTTCCACGAAGACCCCGCAAGAAAGTTAACCGAAAAGGAAATCGAAAAAATGCGCCTCAAAGCCGCAAAACTAAAAGCCCACCTCGAAAAGGCCGAAAAGTAGCACTCCCACTCTCTCCGCCCCAACGGGGCAAACCAACAAAGCCCAGCGGCAAAGCGACTTGTCCGCCCTAGCTCGGGAGCGAAGGAGGAAGCGCCGGTCTGGGTTCCCCTCCCACATGACAGGGCAATCGAACTATCAGGCCCTAAGGGCGCATACTCCACGAAGTGACTTAGAGGAACGTCTGTCTGATTAACTTACGAAATTGTAACTAGTTACAGAGATTTGGGAATCGCGTTGCAAAACCTCTTCACTAGATCATCATATAAGTCAGAAGGTAAAAGCCTTAAAGTTATGCCACACAAACTTTTCATAAGCTACTCACACGAGGATGAAGAAAACGTTAAAAGCCTCAAAAAACACCTTTCAACTCTACGCAGACAAAAGGAAATAGAGGATTGGGACGATCGAAAAATCGTCCCAGGCACAGATTGGGCCAACGAAATCGATCGCAATTTGGAGGCCGCGTCCGTTATTCTCTTCATCGTTAGTTCTGACTTCCTTGCTTCAGACTATTGCTACAATGTCGAAGTTCAACGCGCAATGGAGCAACACACGGCGGGTTCATCAGTTGTAATCCCTGTCATTCTTCGTTCATGTGACTGGGGAAATACACCTTTTTCTAAAATACAAGGGGCACCGAAAGACGCAAAACCCCTATCCCAATGATGGGTGTTTGAAGATCAGAAAAATCCTGCAACCTCTGCGGGTGTATAGTGCGAGCCATCGGGTGATGGAGAGGTTTGGATTCCCCAGGGTCAAACGAAGTCATTCGTGATCTGTTAGAGCTCGCGGAGGCCATTGAGACGCACTTAACAGTTGACGGGGATGTCATGAGCCCGAGAAAAAATATATGGACCATCTTCTCTCGATTACTTCCGAATCATACCGCCGTTTCCGCCAACCTCTCACCGAATTGTTAGAGGAGGCCAAGCACCAGCGAACTTGTCATGCGGTGACCGATCAAGACTGGATCGACAACGGATTGATCCGGGTTCTGAAACACGAGATCTCCGGACGGGCCTTCCTCCAAGACGTTTTCAATGACACTTCGGGGGAGGCCGGACTCTCTGTTGGCCAGTTCTTTGATGCCCTCAAAAGTTCGCGCCGCAATACCCACTTACGCGGGTTACTGGACCAATACCTCAAGTCAACCCCACGCGATCATCGGGCCCTTCCTGGTCCTGCCAACTTCCCGGCTCTTGATGATTTTGAGATCTTCGCCGGTGATGGACATTTTCATGCGGCCTCCTCTCACGATGAACGTGATATGAAAGGCCGCAAGACTGCCGTCGGCCATCTCTACACTTACAACCTGCGCAACTTCACCTGTAATCATCTCGCCTTGAGCAACCGGAAAGAGCCGCTTGAGCTCCAGCCGGGAAGAATCAAAAAACGAAAAAAGACTGACAAATCCCACGACATGACCGTCCTCAAATCCCTGGACGCAAAAACCCTGCGCCAAGGTGCGACCAAAGGGAAAAAGACGCTCTACATCTGGGACAAGGCCGGGATCGATTTCGTCCAGTGGTATCGGTGGAAGCAAGGCAGCGCGATTTACTTCCTGAGTCTGGAAAAAAGTAACATGGTCCCGATGAGTCCGGCCTCGTTGGAATTCGACAAGGAGGATCCGGTCAATGCGGGAATCATCAGCGATGAACTCGCTGGTTATGGCGGAGTGGCCCTACTCCGTCGCATTGTCTATCTCTGTCCGGAGACTGGTCGGGAGTTGATCTTTCTGACCAATCTCAACGACATCAAAAAATACCCACCCGGACTCATTGCTCAACTTTACCGGATGCGCTGGGATATTGAAAAAGTATTTGATGTTTTCAAAAACAAATTCGGTGAAATCAAAGCCTGGGCAAAAAGCAAATGTGCCAAAGAGATGCAGGCGCTCTTCATCACCCTGGCACACAATCTACTCACCCGCTTTGAGGATGAGATTCAAGGCGGGATCGACCTCAAAAACGAGACCAATGAGAAGCGTCAAAAAGCGAGGCTTTCGGAAGCTCGCAAGAAAGTGACCGAGTTGGGACAGTGTCTTCCAAAACTCTACGAAGACTGGCAGAGGATTAAGCAGACGGGCGTGACTTTTATCCGCTGGCTACGAGGGCAGCTCTTTGTCACGAGCTCGTGGCTGGAATCCCTGGCCCTGCTACGCCGAACCTACGAGAAATTTAAGGCCTGATCTTCAAACACCCATCAGTAGTCTGACATTTTAAAGTAAAAGTGGCGACCTCATTAGCCAGATCGAAGCCTACCGGGAGCACTTTGGCTGCTATCCCGCCTCGGTCCACGCCGACATGATCTATCGCACGCGGGCCAACCGGGCGTATTGTAAGGAGCTCAAAATCCGCCTCTCCGGTCCGGCCTTGGGTCGCCCGCGAAAAACTACCGTAGAGAACGCCGCCGAACTCAAAGTGCAGAAGAAACTCGCTCGTCAGGACGAGCTGGACCGGATCCCAGTGGAAGGGAAATTTGGGAATGCCAAACGGAAAGGAACCCTCGATCGAATCATGGCGAAACTGGCCCACACCAGCGAGAGCGTGATCAACATCGGATTGATCGTGCTGAATCTTGATACCTGGCTGAGGGAGGTTCTTTTGGCTCTGCATCAGGAGTTCCAGAACTTCGGATCATGGCTTGGCAGAGTCCTGCGAGCCTTCTGGGGCAGTCTATTTTCGGGCCAAAGTTCGATGAGAATACCAAGTCATCAGAGCTGAAGCACTCCTGCTCGATCAGGAGTTTTCAGAAAAAACTGAAAATCAGGCTCCGGGGACTTTTTCAGGAAGCTCTATTTTAGGCGGTTTTTAGTTCGCTTGCGGCGATTTTGGCCGCCGCGAGGGCTGCCGGGGTCAGCTCCGCAGCTCGCTCGATCATCGCCGGATCTCGCAGGGATTCGATAACTCCGACAAGGTAGGCTTCGGGGTCGAGGTCGTGGATTTTGCAGTTCGCGATGATCGTATAAAAGAGAGCACTGTCTTTTCCAGCTTCGGCGCTGCCCATGAAGAGGTAGTTTTTGAGGCCGAGCTTCAGGGGGCGGATCGCATTTTCGATCCGGTTGTTGTCCACTTCGAGTTCGGCATTCAGAAAAATTATGCGAAAAATTATGCCAGGCATAATTTGAGGGGAGGTTCTAAAAACCTATATGGAATAAACAGTGTAGCCTCTTTCTTATTCTGAAAAGTGGGGCGGATTTCGGGATCATGGGGGGAGCGCTACGCTCGCCACCGTCTGGTGGAAAATGACATCGGGAAATCAGTCCTCTATCTTTTGACGGCCGCGACCACTGAGATCTCCACCAAGAGTTCAGCCCGTGCCATCCGCGCCTCCACACCTGTCTCTTATACACATCTCCGAGCCCACGAGACCGAGGCTGATCTC
>CAJXVQ010000281.1 GCA_913060685.1 uncultured Verrucomicrobiales bacterium | reverse complement strand
GCCTCGGTCTCGTGGGCTCGGAGATGTGTATAAGAGACAGGCCACTGACCGTCGAGATTATCTTTCGCTTTGGCTGGCGGAAATGAATGCCCGCTAACATTGCTCCCATCCGCCCGGAGATACCATCCATCGCGGGCGTATGGAATGCCTGCCGCACATCCAGCATGGTTGCTGCAACACCCTCGCGCCGCAGCTTGGCGATCAGGGATTTAATTTCCGAGCGTCCGCCCGAGACCACTGTCTGCTGCGGTGAATTGATGTTGGCGACGAAGATATTCTGCTGTTCGTCGATCGCGGCGACCGTCTGTTCCCGCCCGGCAGCAATCGCCACCATCGCCCCGGAGGTATCGGTATCCTCGACCGTCGCTTTCCCGCGAACGCGGGCAATTTTTAATAACTCGGCGGCGCTGTAGCAGCCCGCCCAGTGAAGAGCAGAAAGTTCGCCAAGACTATGACCGAAGCCGACATCGCCCTCGACTCCGATGCGTTGCAACATCTTCAGCCCGCAGAGCGATGCGGCAGTGATCGCCGGCTGGCGGTAGTCGGTCTGCTCGTGGTCCTCAAAGGAGCCGAGACCGGCTATCCTGTAGGTCTCCCTAATCTCGTCGAAGCGCCTCCCATGAATACCCCCGTCCGCGGGCGCCGGTGCGCCCTGCCCAGGGAAGACCAGGCCAATTTCCCCAATCGCTCCGCCGCTCGATAAGAATACTCCGTCATCTGGCACGAGTTTGAGACAATCGTCGCCCGCCTCCGAGATCTCGCGGCTCAACAACTCTAATTTTTGTCCCAACTCGACCGGTGCTGCAGCCACGACCGCGGCTCGCCAAGCCGAGCCCGCGTCACGATCAGCACGCACCGCAAGCTCCACGGCAAGGTCGGTGAGCTCGGCCCGCGAACAGGCGCTCGCGAAGCTCGCCACGTGGGCGACGGTCGCCGCGATCTCCGCGCGATCCACTCCGGCGAAAAGAAACAGTTCGGCATCCTGGAAGGTCGCCAGCCGGGCTCTGACTTCACTGTCGATAGCGCCGACCGCCACAGTCTTGCGTGCCGGCCCCGGGGCCTCCTCGACAGTGAGGTGGGTGTTGATCCCGCCAAATCCCATCGCACTGATGCCAGCCCTGCGGGCGAATTTTCCCGGCTCCCATTCGCTGAGCCGGGCAGAAGTCGCCAGGTTGTCTTGCTTGTCTTCGAAGATGGTGTGCGGTTGGCGGCAGGCCGTCGTCGGCGGGAGGATCTGCTCCTCAAGACACTTTGTAGCCCGCAACAATCCAGCCAGTCCAGCCGCGGCCTTGGTGTGGCCAATATTCGCCTTGATCGAGCTGATCATCGCTGGATTCATCGGCTCACCACTGCGGGCACGGGCGGTGATCAGGGCTCCGAGTTCAGCAGTATCACCCACCTTGGTGCCGGTGCCATGGCCCTCGAAATAACCTACCGATTCGATCCCGTAGCCGGCGCGCTGGTAAGCGCGGTCGAGCGCAAGCATCTGCCCCTCGGACTCCGGTCGGGTCAGGCCACCTTTTCCGTCTGAGGAAATC
The DNA here is from genome assembly GCA_913060685.1 of uncultured Verrucomicrobiales bacterium. Classification (GTDB taxonomy): domain Bacteria; phylum Verrucomicrobiota; class Verrucomicrobiia; order Verrucomicrobiales; family Akkermansiaceae; genus SW10. The sequence continues at coordinate 7,033 of CAJXVQ010000281.1, read as the reverse complement.
CCCCACCCATGGATGACTCCGTGGATCTGTTCGCACTTCTCGAGGGCGTCCTCGTAGCGCATCAGCGCGACAAACCCACAGCCCTCACCTGGCCAGAATCCCTCCGAGTGCTGGTCGTAGACGAGCATCTCCTTGCGTGCCAGCGCAGAGGTGCGCGAAAACCCGACCAACTCGAACGGGTCGAGACTCAGATCGACACCGCCGGCAAGCGCCATATCGGAATCCCCGCAAGCCAAGGCGGCGCAAGCATCGGTAACCGCGAGCAACGAAGACGAGCAAGCGCCGTCGACCGTGTACCCGCCGCCATTGAAATCGAAATGGTTACAAATCCGCCCGGCGATCGTGTTGGCCAGGCCTCCGGCTAGAAAATCCTCATTTGGAACCGGGAACGGCTGCTTGTAGCGGATCTCAAGTTCTCGCAGCAGGCGCGCGTGTTCGGCATCGTCCAGACAGGGGCTCTCATCCCGCAAATGCCGTGCCACCACTCCACGGACATAGGGCCATCGCAGTCGCATCAGGTTCGATCTCGAAAACTCCCCGGTGAGCGTATTTCCAACCACCACGCGGGTCGCCCGCCTGTCGGGCTCTGCCCCGGCCTTACGAAAACGAATGCTCTCGATGGTTTCCCCGGCGACCGTGAGCGCGAGCCAGTGGGTCAGATCGGTCACGTCGAAACTTGACTTGGAAACTCGAAAGCGTTCGCGGTCGAACTCGAAGCCCTTCAGTACGGCCGCCTGTTGCGAATAGGAGCGATCCGGAGCTTTGCCTGACTCGTCGAAGTACCCCGCGCCCTGCAATCTTACTTCAGGAATCCTGCGAAAGGCCCGGCGCTGGGCGAGTGAATTCTCGAAGAGCTGCTCTACGCTGTCAGCGTCAGGATAGCGGCAAGACATGCCGACGATCGCGATTGGGCTGCTCATAGGAGAATTGAGTGAGGCATGGTAATCTTCAAAGCTAGGTGGCAGTGACTTGCTTCTGTGGGACGGTCTCGATCGGAGATTGCGCCTGGAATTTTCCGAACAGGGCCTTGCCGTGCAGGAAGATTCCCCGCAGGGCACATACGATAATCAGAGCGAAGAACAGTCCGAAAACGAGGTGCATCAGCTGCAAGATTCCATAGACGAACGCGACCGAGAATCCGAACATCACCTGACGTGAAGGGTTCAACGGAGTCGTCGCCGGGTCGGGGATCATATAAAGAGTGAACAGGATGAAGGCGGCACTCGTCATCGGCATGAACGGCACCGCGAGCGGTGTCCCCGACATCAGCGAGCGGATGATGCCCTGCGCCGCGAAGCCAATGATCCAGGCTCCGACCAGCGGCAGGCGCCCGGTATACTTTGCGTGTACGATAATCCCGGAGATCAGCACGATCCCTGGAAGCAGCCAGTCCCAGATCCCGACGAGGTTTTCAGTAAAGTGGTAGGGCGGCGCGAATCCGACCTGCGGAAACATCAGCAGGGCGACCGCGACCCCAAAGTTCGACGGGTTGAAGATGTGCTGGTAGCGACCGTTGCCGATTGGCGCACGCAGCAGGACCTTCGAGCCGATCGAGACGGTGATCGCGAACATGATCGGCCATAGCCGTTCGTTCGCGTAGAGCAGCATTGAGCAGGCCAGACTCGGAATGATCGCTGGCGCGAGGAACAGCACAAAGGCCGGCGAGCCCCCCGAGAAACGTAACTTACGATCCTTCGCGCTCGCGTCGACGATCTCGAGAAAAAAGGTGAGTGCAAGGCCATAAATGAGGCCGACAACCGGTGCAGCCCAGGCTTGTTCGAATCCGAGCACGGTATGCCCGAGCACAGTCCAGATGATCAACAACGAACAGAAATACCACAGCGCGAAGAAGCGCATCTTCGGGTTCTTGTTCGGATAGAATAGGACGGTTGCGTTGAACGCTTCTTTCTTATCATTCATGTTTTCTAATTCGGTTCGGTGATTTTTGTAGGGGCATCACCGAGCAGGAGCCAATACCTCCCCGGTTTCAACGTTTCTGGCGGGCTCTCCTCTTCAGGCCAACGGCGCTCGCGTCCCAGGGAATCTCGCCAGTTGACCTCAAGAGTGGAATCGCCCGAACTTGTCCCGAGGCCAAAATGCACGTCCGGGGAGCGCTGCCCGGAGTGCCCGCTGCCGCCATCGACGTGGGAGACCTTGCGAGTTCCATCGGCAAGATTCAGGGTGACCATCGCGCCATAAGCCGGGCGGGTCAAAACTCCTCCGAGTTGATCATAGGATCTGGAGAGTTTTATCCCCGCCACTTGCCGGCCACCGGATGGCACCAGCACGCTGATGATCACCGATTCTCCGGCAGACTTGGAGCGGTTCAAGAACAGATAGGAATCTTCCCACTGGTTGGCCACCGCGTAATCCAGCTTGCCGTCGCCATCGACATCCGCGATCGCAATCCCTTTTGAGACCATCGGCTGATCCATGCCAAGTTCGGGGGCGTAGTCGTAGTAGCGACCATCGGCGGCCCGCACGAAGAACGGGTTCCAATCACTGCCGCTGAGATCGGCACCCGGCTTGAAGGTCGGCCACAGCGCCGGATTGCTGACGATACCGTCGTTGCTAGTACCGAGCGACTGCAATTCCGGCCACCGGTTCACCGTCCCCTTGACAAAACCACAAGCCTGAATCGCCTCGAGCACGCCGTCGTTGTCAAAATCGGCAAAGCGGCAGTCCCAACCCCAGCCGCTGCGCGACAGGCCCAGCGACTCGCTCTCCTGGACGTAGGGAGCCTTACCATCTTTCATCATCGCGAAATCTCCGCGACTCACCCACACGAAGTGACTCTCTGTCAGACCGAAGCGGGTCGCGATGTTGCTCACGTAGATGTCGAGGAAACCATCGCCATTGACGTCGGCGAAATCACAGCCCATCCCCTTGAACGAATCGTGACCGAGCACGCACGACTTCGGCGTAGTGAATTGGCGCGAGCCGAAGAGCGGTTCAAACTTAAGGTTTCCCGGCGTCGACCGGTTGTGCAACAGCCAGTCGTGACCGAAGTCGTTGGAGAAATAGATTTCAGGCTTGAGGTCGTGATCGAGATCGACCGTGCCGACCGCCAGTGTCCAAGCCAAAAGAATGTCGTCGCTAAGGACGTTTTCGACCTCCTTGAAAAGCCCCTCCCCGGAGTTCGGCGAGGATTTCACCCCGAGGAAAAATCGGTTACGGCCGCCGTTGAGTGCGGCGGCTTTCCCCTCGTGCATATACTGGCGGTCGGTCGCGTTCGGATCGAGAATACGCGCGCCGTCTTTGAAGTAGTTGCCGATGATCAGATCGACGCGCCCGTCGCCATCGAGATCGCCCTGGGTGACTGCGTTGGTGAACCAGCGCTCCCCGCTCTCGGTCAGTTCGGTGGCGACGAACTGGTCGCGGGACAGGGTGCCACCGCTCACGATCTGGAGGTAGAGAATGGGCGTCCGGCCCCAGTAGTAGACCAGCACGTCGGCGAGCCCATCGTCGTTGAAATCTCCGACCCGGGTTCCCATCGCGGCCGTGGTTTCCTTGTCGAAGGGCAGCGGGCCGGCGTCGAGAATGAAGGGTTCATAGCGCTGCGGCGTACCGGGCGCCGGCTGCACGCTGACCAGGTCGGTGCGCGGATCGGCCAGGCAGAGATCGTTGGAGAGCCCGTCACCATCGATGTCAGCCAGCGAGACGCCGGCACCGAGCGAGGAGATCCACGACGCGATGCGAGCCATATTCGGGTGCACCTCGCGCACTGTTTTGAAGCTCTCGGGCGGGGCAAGCGCCGGGATCTTGAGTTTCTCGAAGCCAAAGCGGGCGACGATATCAGCCCGTTCTTCCTTCGTTGGCTGCGGGTAGCGGCTGTAGGCGTAGGAGATGACGATTAATACGGCTGCCACACCGGTGACGGCGTATTTGCGGTACCAGACGGGTGCTGGTGTTTTAGGATTCGGTGTGGCCATATGATTGTTTCCTATCTGTTGGTGTAGTGATGAATGATTCCCTGCCGCCAGGCCTCGTAAGATTCGCCGCCATGGGTCTGGTCGATCGCTGCCAGCACCTCGTCGGTCACGGCGGCGGCTTCGGCAGCAGATGACTTGCAGAGAACCTCGCAGGCCATCTCCGTGTGCCCGCCCAAATTTCCGCCACGCAAGCGCGCCTTGGCGCCAAACGACGCGCCCTGTGCCAACTCACCCATAAACTCCTCGCCCAGCTCCGCCAATCGTTCGACATTTCCGCGATCACGACCTCCGGCATATGCCGTACCGAGTCCGACGCCGCCCCACAGATCCGCATGCCGTGTGGGAGCGAGATCTCCGATCGAATCAGCGATCTCTTGGGCGTCGCCTCCGCACACAAACCACAAACTGCGGCCGAGCCCTTGGTCGAAGACACGCTTGCCATACTCACTCAGTCGTTTTGGTCGCCGGGCCGAGCCGAGGTACTTGCGATGGTGAAAAAAACCTTCATGAAACCCACACCCGTCCAGCGCCAGCCAAGCCATGATTGAGTCGCTGCCTTGGGCGACCCGTTCCGGTGAACCTGGAAGCCGTGTGCAGGCCCAGCCCAATCCCACGTATAACATGTAGAGGTGGCGATCGCCATCAGCACTCGCAAGGAAATCCGGAAAACGCTTGCGCTGCCATGGTGAGAGAAAGTCGAGAATCGCAACGCCCATCCCGGCTCCCTCATAGGCGAATCCCCTGAGCTCGTTGTCGACCAGATTAAGTTGTTCACAGAGTTCGTCTGTCTGTCGCGTTGCCAGCGCACAGTGATAGCCGTCGAGAAACGCGCTTCCGATACTCTTGACTCGCTCAACGCTCTGCGGATGGCGCTCCGAAAACCCGCGCACCTTCGGGTCGATTTCTCGATAATTAATTCTAAGAAACTTGGATAATCCCACCTTGATACGCTTCCCATCCTTTGAACACGCAGTGGCGGGTATGGCTGTGGTCTCCTCTCTCTGCATTGCGTTGACTTGTCGACTGGTTCAAGGCTGAGGTGAAATCAAATTTGTATCGTGCGCGACTGCGGCAACTTTTTTTCTCACAGATGGTTGCAAGAAAATCTGAGAGACCTACCAACAATAGAACCTTTTCGGCAAAGGGAGAGTCTAAGTAACTGCTATTCTTATGTTAACTTTTACCAAGCAAATCGAACAGCCCGGCAGGACACACAAAAATTGTGTGTCCGCCGAGCCGTGATCACGACTTTGCGGTTTGAACGATTAGAAATACCGCAAACCCGGGTCATTCAGATCATCACGACCGCTTACGCATGAACATCGACAAGCCAAGCAGCCCAGCTAAAGCGAACGAGCTGGTGACTTCCGGAATGGGATGAGCACCACCGCCATTTTTCGCACCAACGAGCCCATGACTATGGCTTGGAACTCCCCAGAAGTCGGTTGATATATCAGTCCCGTTCAATTCGTGGTTGACACCATTAATCAGCGGCACCCCAGGTATGGGATCCCAAGTGTGATCCCAGCAGTCATTTAACGATATTAGATCGAGTCCCATATTCTCAAACCCAGGAACGATCTCACCATCCAGCGTCTCAAATCGGATATCGAAACGGACGTCGAGCCTAGAATTGAACGTTCCTGTATGAAGTTCAGGATCCGGGTCCCCGTGATTCGCATCGAAGCTGATGTCCATCGTCCCAAGACTTGGGTTGTCTGGATTTAGAGTGGCGTAATAAATACCTGTGCCCATTCCCAAATCGATTGGAGCGACACTTCTCAATTGTAGCGCAACCAATTCGATATCGATCGTAGTCGAAAGGCCAGGCCCAACCGCTTGATCGAGCCGCTGAACGATCGTATCCGTGGCTCCTACGTTTTGAACTCCGATGCTCCCCCCAAAGTCAAAGGGATCCAACGGCACGCCTTCAAACGCAAAACCAGCAAAAGTGTTCGTCGCGCTGTCTGTGACGAACAGATCCCAGCCCGGATTGACAATCACACTCGCCTGACTCTCACCGACCGGCAGCAGATAACTACTGAGGATTGCAACGGACAAACCAACCGAACGACCACTCCTATATTTTAATTTTTTCATGATTTTTCATACTGACGTCAAACAACTCACTTATTCAACAGAAGCATATGACTAGAAACCCCTCAAAAAAACAAGAATGAAATACAAGCACCTCTAACCTAACCTATGTAACCGTCACATCTTGGGATGGAAAAATCACATTTAAACCTCTTATACTGAGTCCCTTATTTGAATATATAACTCGCGCTTCAGATATCCCTCAAAAAAATGAGGGAATTAATCAACATATCCTCAATAAACACGATTTCTTCCTCGATCCGGATCTCGCCCGTCTCAAGTGCTTGACTCTTCTCTTCTCCAGGCAGTTTCGAAATCTCACCATTCTCTCCACCGAGAATCTCACCGGCACTAAAACCAAAGTTGCTACCGAAGATTTCAGAGCTCCGGTTTCGCAAGATACGCACGCCATCTTGTCGTCTCGTGGTGGTGAAATTCAGGTCCAGAATTGAGCTTCGTGCAAAAATTCCGCTACCAAGACATGCTCCCCCTCCAGTCTCGCTTCAATCGCTGGAGCGACATCGCTTCGGTCCTGAACAAAGGCGCCCGAACTCCGTTCCACGACCAAAAACACCTCTGAGGTTCATAGTATTTTCAACATATGAAAGTACCCCCGGAGGAGATGCGTTGCCTTAATGATGAACTATCGAATTGCTTTCCGGAGGACCTGGATGGTTGCGGGCCTCGCCTTAACTCTCTCCCTTGTTGGGAGAAGTGATGCTCAAACCCCTCCGCCGGCCGAGCCCACGGAGAAAACCGAAGTCAAGGACCTTTCGACGCCACCGTTGCGCATCTTGGGCGCGAGGATTTCCCTGCCCAATCGAAGCTGGAATATGCAGCAACAGCAGGTGGTTGGGGCGGCTGTCGTGATCCGTTTTGATGGTGCCGCGGCCCCACTGGACCGGGTTGGCAAGACGGTTCAAGTCGGAGCGATTCGAATGACGCCGGAGGTGGCCTGTCTCTTATACACATCTCCGAGCCCACGAGACCGAGGCTGATCTCGT
>CAJXVQ010000280.1 GCA_913060685.1 uncultured Verrucomicrobiales bacterium | reverse complement strand
CTACACAGAGTAGATCGTCGGCAGCGTCAGATGTGTATAAGAGACAGGCCCAATATTGGCCGTTACATTTTGTATACTCATTATCTTTGTTTGGTAGATCGCACTCGGGACCCTCCCGGACGATTGTATTTGTTGAAAAACGGAGTTGGTTTCCCGGTCTTTTCTTGGGTGGGAATCCCGCTCCGCTGAGGTCACCGCTAACAAATTGCGGCAGCCCTCAAAGCAAAAGGGCCACAGTGAAAATCACCGTGGCCTTTTGCAGATTGTTTTACTTGCGCAGGTCGAGCGCCTTTAAGACCGACTGATAACGGTCTTCCGACTTACTCTTGAGGTAATCAAGGAGTTTGCGGCGGCGCGCCACGAGGCGGAGAAGTCCGCGGCGTGAGGCAAAATCTTTTTTGTGCTCCTTCATGTGCTCCGTGAGATGCTTGATCCGCTGGGTCATGAGGGCTACCTGGAAGTCAGCGCTTCCGGTGTCATTGTCACTTTGCTTGAAGTCAGCAAGGGTGATTCCGTAATCTTCGGTCATTTTAGTGGTAATCGGGATAAGCCGAGCCGCGTCATTGCAGCCAAACTGTCCTTCGACGCGCGGGGAATAGGCTAAGGTTGGGAATAACTCAACCTTTTTCGGAGAAATTTGGTTCACCGAGGCAACACCTTCCTCATCTATTTCAGGAAGTCGTCGCCTCTGTCCGTGGTATTGCCCGAGTGCTCAATTGACTCATTCAAAAGGTTTTGTGGGTTTCTGTTTCCTCTCAACTCGATTGATAGTTAACAGGAAACGTCATCATTGACCCACGCGCGATCAGCGGCCCGGCCAACCTCTCCCCCGGCCACCACGTGACGCATCTTCAATGACTTTTTGTTGGGCTTCTGTAGAGAGTCCGCTGGAAGGGAGCCATTCTTTGGCCTCTTCGGAATTGCTCCGTAACCATGAGCGCGCGACAGATTCCATGGTATCAGTGCGGATTTTTTCATCAGCGATGGAGCCAGCCCATTCCGCGGCGATGGCAGGATCCTCACGATCATATGCCTGGGCGAAGGAGCTCACAGCAGAATCGCGTGCCGGAGACTGCTCCATCGTGGTCAGGTAGTTGCCGGCGGCCTTAGGATCTTCCCGGGTCCACATCTCAATCGAGGTTCGCATGGCACCGGCCTGGCTCTCCTCGGGAAGATCTTCGGCCCAACTCACGGCCGCAGCCGGATCCTTGCGAGCCAACTCCTCCGAGATTTCACGAACCGCACGCTCAGCGTACTCTTTATCAGCGTGTCCTTTGACCCACTCGGCGGCCTCCTCCGGGCTATTCCGTGCATAGTTCTCAGCAACGCGGTCAAAAGCCGACGACTTCACCGAACCATCAGGCAAACTCTCAGCCCACGCCGTAGCCTCGCCCATACCACGCTGAATTTGCGCCTTGGCGATCGCCTCCATCTGCCGATCCACCGCAAACCCACGCCACCTGTCATTACGATCACCTTCTTCTCCCGAGGCGCGCTGTTCGGCGTCAATCTCCAGAACGTAGGCTGTGGCGGCGGCAGGGTCATTGGAGGCCATACCACTGATCATTCCCTGCATCATCATTCCTTTTTCAAAACCATTATCAAGACCATCGAGATGAGCCTTGGCGCCATCCGGGTCAGTTGAGGCCCAGCCCTTCATCGCAGAGATGGAGGCAAAGCCCCGACGTCTCCCGTCGCCATCGAGTTCACTCACCGCCAACACCGCAGCAGCCCCATCGACCTTTCCCCAGGCTTCCAGAAGCAAGCCCATCTGCTGCCCGGTGTCCCCTCCGTTTTTATCCTTATCAAGGAGAGCCTCAAACATTGCCTGGGCGTTTTCCGGTTTCAATTCCAGAAGAAGATCCGCGAACATCTTATTCGCAAGCAGGGCATCTGTTTCATTTTGATACTGTGAAATCGTGACCCCGGAGCTATTCCTACTCCCTTTTCCACCTTGAGAAGATTTGGAATCAGCTGAATCACCGCCGCCCCCCGAACCGCCGCGCCTTGAGGAGGCCACTCTCCTCCCGCTCTCACTGGTTTGATCAATGGCTTCTGCGCTGGAGGTATCGTCTGATCGGCCCACCATAAAAGCGGCGATCGCAACTCCCAGCCAAACGAGGTTTAGAATAATAATTTTGTTCATGATATTTCGTATGCTTCATGGAGGCAAAACCGACCTGAATTGATCAAGCCAATGACCTCCGACATTCCCCTATGCGCAATTGAGGGAATGAATCCGCAAAAAAAATCGAGTTTTTTTAACCAGAGCTACCTCGACTTGCGAAGCCGATGGCGAAGCCAGGTTCGCCCATATTCCCAAATCCCTTCCGCCGTGCGCTTTTTCAGGCCCAAAGCATCTGCGGTCTCTTGCATCGTCAGCCCGATAAAATATCGCATTTTCACCAATTCCGCCACTTGCGGGTCTTCCTGTTCCAATTCCTCAAGAACCTCGTGCACGGCCAGGAGCTCATCCGGCGGAACATTTGCCTCAATCAGTGATTCAGGTAAGTCTACCTTTACGGCATCGCCTCCGCGCTTCTCCGCCTGCCGTTTTCGGGCATGATCGACGAGGATTCGGCGCATTGCCTCGGCAGCGGCCCCGAAGAAGTGACGTCGATTCTCCCAGTGACTTGGAGAACTGTCCCCCAGGCTCATCCAGGCTTCGTGAACGAGAGCGGTCGCCTGAAGGGTATGGCCCTTCCGTTCCCGTGCCATCTTTGCTCGTGCCAAATTTCGCAACTCATCATAGACGGCCGTGAGCAGGTTTTCACTGGATGCCTCTCCGCTTTTCAGCTGAGACAAGATCTGGGTGACGTCATCCATGGCTCCATATCTTCTCAGACGGAGTGGGATTTGAAAAGTTTCGCTTTCAGCAGGTGCTTATGTGATTATTATTGCGGAATTGTGGTAGTTTTGACGCATGCCTCATTAAGCAGGTTCTCCAACGAGAAACGACCCTGCGAAACCATCCAAAATCGAAACCAGTTTGAGTTCACCTCCGTCATTGATCACACACAAAAGCCAGCGCGAGATCTTCGCCGCGGCGATTGAGTGCAAGGATCCCAAAGAACGCCGGAAGCTCCTCGACCTCGAATGCGGTCCGGACGTTCCTCTTCGATGTGCCGTTGAAACCTTGCTGGATGAGCATTCCGGGATCGGTGATTTTTTGGAACATCCCGCCGCAAGTAGCGATCGGGTTGCCTCTGAGCTCCAGGATGATTTGATCGGAAAACATCTGGGTCCTTTTACCCTCATGACCTCAATTGGTGAAGGTGGCGGAGGGACGGTCTATCTCGCCGAGCAACGTCTCCCGGTTGAACGAAGGGTGGCCTTGAAAATCCTAAAACTAGGGCTGGATACCAAGAGCGTGATCGCCCGATTTGAAGCGGAGCGACAGACCTTGGCCAAGATGGACCACCCTCACATCGCCAGCGTGATCGATGCGGGAGCAACGGATGAAGGCCGGCCCTATTTCGTGATGGAATATGTCCCCGGCGATCCGGTCACCGAATACTGCGACAAGCGGCAACTCTCGATCGAGGATCGACTCTTGATCTTCATCAAAATCTGTCGGGCCATCGAACACGCCCACCAAAAGGGCGTCATCCATCGGGACATCAAGCCCTCTAACATTCTGGTCCGGGACCAGGAGGGACAGGCCGTTCCAAAGGTAATCGACTTCGGAGTGGCCAAAGCCATCGACCCCGCCGAGGGGGATCCTGGTGGCTTCACCGTGAACGAAGCCATCATCGGAACTCCGGCTTATATGAGTCCCGAGCAGGCAACCCGGGGAATCAGCGACCTCGATACTCGCACCGATGTTTATTCCCTGGGAGTGATCCTCTACGAACTTCTCACCGGCACCACACCCTTGCGGGCCACGACCTCCGAAATGTCTGGAACGGCCGAAGTGTTAAAACTACTCGGTGAAGTTGAGCCCCCCCGTCCCTCGGCGTTCTTCCTAAGTCAAAGCGAAGAGGAACGTAAGTTGATTGGCGATCAGCGTCAGATGACAACGGGGCGGTTGACGGCAGAGTTGCAAGGTGATCTCGATTGGATCGCGATGAAGTGTCTGGAGAAGGACCGGGCCCGGAGGTTTGGCAGTGCCAACGAGTTGGGTCGCGATCTCGAACTCTATCTCAAGGGTGCTCCGGTCACGGCCCGACCGCCAAGCTGGAGATACCGCGTCACAAAATTCGTCGGCAGGAACCGGGTGGCCATTGTTTCCTTCAGCCTTTTTCTGACGACTCTGCTCGCGGCGGCCGTCGTGAGTTTTGTCTTTGGAGTACGAGCAACCAAGGCGGAGGAAACGGAGGCAAAACTTCGTATTGCAGCGGAACTGGATCGCGAGCTCGCGCTCAAAAGCGCGGAAGAAGCACACCTCCACCAATATGTCGCCAATATCAACCTGGCGCATCAGGCGCTTCTCGACGGTCATTTTTCCAAGGCTCTGCTTTTACTGGAACCATGGGCTTCGGTGGAGCCCGGCGAGGCAGACCTGCGGGGATTCGAGTGGTGGTTTCTGATGGAGAAATCCTTGGGCGACGAGCATGACTCCCTGCCAAGATTTGAGAGCCCGATTGATGCTTTGACTTTCACGCCGGACGGAAACCGACTCGCAATCGCGGCCGAAAACCAAGTGCACCTATGGTCGCTTGCCCAGCAGAAAATCGTGTCCACTTTCCCGCGCGATGCCCGATCCGTAAAGTTTTCCCATGGAGGTGACCGCCTCATCGTAAGCGGGCGGGACGGCGTGGTGGTATTTGACCTCCTCTCCGGAGAATCGATCTGGGAATTGCAGGGAGCTGATCATGAAGTCGCCATTTCGCCGGATGACAAATTCCTGGCAACCAGCGACCGCCACGGAGTCATCTTGTGGAATACCACGACGTGGAAACGGGAACAGTTTTTTGCCGGTGCTTACGGATCTCTGGCATTTTCTCCCTTGGGAAATGCTCTCGCCACCGAGGGGAGGGACGGGGTCACTCTTTGGCCTTTGAAAGAGAATGCCCCACCTGTCATTCTTGAGGAATCTCCCCGCCTCCGGTTTGGTGAAAACCGGATCAAATATTCACCCGACGGGAAGTTCATCATTCTCGCTCGAAACGGAAATCCCACTGAAGCCGGATTTACCATGGGGCTCTGGGAAGTTCAGAGCGGGAAGGAAGTTGCAATGCTCCCCAGAGGCACGGAAGGCGACTTCCACGACGGGGTGATTTCATCGATGAGTTTCAACCGGGAAGGATCGTTGCTCGCAACCAGTAGCTGGGACCACTCGGTGCGACTTTGGGATTTTGAAAAAGGCACTCTTAGGCGGACTTTCCTGGGACACCGGGGCGAAGTCTGGAGTGTGGCCTTGCCACCCGTTGGAGAAGTCATTGCCACCGGCAGCAAAGACGGCGAGGTGAGAATCTGGCCCATCAACCGGAGCTCTCGCCATGAATTAATTGAGGGGAAGTGGACCCCGCTGGGCTTCTCACCCGACAGCAAAACCATCACCGCCCACGACAGCAAAGGAACATTGGCCACCATTGATATCGCTTCCGGAAAAACAATCAACTCGCGGACACTCTCATCGCCGGAGGCTCGATCGAGCCGGAGGCGCGCGGTGTCTGTGAATCAGAATCTGGAACTCCTCGCAGAAGACCAGGGGGACGGCACCGTGATGATTCGCGATCTTAAAAATCAAACCAAGACCGTCCTCAAGATCGGCGTGCGACGGGTCGATACCCTTTCCCTCTCGCCTGACGGAAATTCCCTGGTCGTGATCAGTCGGAACGATGGCATGTCTTGGTGGAATTTGAAAAACCCGCTTGAGCCGGTCGTTCGAAGCGAAGCGACCCAGGCCCGCTTTTCAGCCGACGGTTCCACCTTGGTCAGCGCCCACAACAATGGCACGACAATCATTTGGGACGCCATCACCCACCAGGAACGGAATCGCCTCCAGCTTGCCGAGAGATCGCCAGGCACCCGGATGGAGCTTTCACAAAACGGGAGCCTGCTCGCGGTGACCCATGGATTTCAAGATTACGAGAACATCATCTCCCTTTGGAACACCGCCAGCGGCAGGGAGGTGGGGACACTGAGTGGCCACAAGCAAGGAATCTGGAGCCTCGCATTTTCTCCCGATGGAAAAACCCTCGCCAGCTCTGGTAGCGAGAGAAATATTCGTCTGTGGAATATCGCCACCCGTAGCGAATTACTCACCATCAAGAGTTCGGGCACCGCCTTTACTGAACTCGCATTTAGTCCAAATGGCAGGATTTTGATGTCCAACTCGCCGGGCTTTTTATCCGCTCCCAAGATCCGAATCTTCCGCAGTTTGGCACCAGCCGAATAGGTCCGTGCCCGCTCTTTCCTCATCTTGCCGATCGACAAGAAACAGGAGCGGATCAGCAATCGTCGACAAATTGCCTCTGTGACTTGAATATATATCGTCGCCATCGCATCGCAGCACCAACTACTCCACCACGATCTCGCTCGGATTCCAGGTCACCTTGGGATATTCAAGACCCAGCTGATCAAGCGCGTGAGTCACGATCTGGCTCACCGCCATGTCGCGATACCACTTGTAGTCCGCTGGAATGATAAACCACGGAGCCTGCTCAGTGCTGGTCCGCGCGAAGACATCCTCATACGCTGTTTGAAAATCATCCCATCGCGCCCGGTCCGCCAAATCCTCAGGAAAAAATTTCCAGTGCTTCTCCGGTCGGTCCAGCCGCGATTGCAGTCGCCGCTTTTGCTCATCCTTCGAAATGTGGAGGAAGAATTTCAGAACCGTCGTCCCTTCATCCACGAGCATCTGCTCAAAGTCGATGATGTGCTTGTAGCGCTTCTCCCACACGTCCTGCGGCGCGAGATTCTTCACTCTCACCGCGATGATGTCCTCATAGTGGCTCCGGTTGAAGACCGCAATCTCACCCTTGGCCGGCACCACTTTATGAACCCGCCAAAGAAAATCATGTGAAAGCTCACGTGCCGAAGGTGCCTTAAATGGCGTCACTTGAACCCCTTGCGGATCCACCCGTGAAAAGACCTTGCGCACACATCCGTCCTTCCCGCCGGTATCCATGGCTTGCATTACGATGAGGAGCTTTCTCTTTCCTTCGGCAAAAAGCACCCGCTGTTGATTTGCCAGCTTGCTCCGAAGTTCCTGAAAGATAGGCAAGGCTTCTTCTTCCGGCATGCCTAAAACCCCCAAAGTCGTCGTATTGAGATCATCCAAACGGACACTTTGACCGGGGGCGACCTTGCATCTTTGCGTGAATTTTTCACCGAGCATTCCTCAACAATTCCAGCCTGCGCCCCGCTTGCAAGAAAAAGGTCATAATTTCCCAGTTGCCGAACACCCACGCTTGGGACTGTATTGCACTGAAGACCATGCCCGACCTCTCATCCGAAACGCTCCGTGCCGCCGTCCACATTGGCGCCAGCCACGCCTCCATGATTATTCTGCGCATCGCAGAAGACGGCACCGAGGAGCGGGTCGATTTTTTGGAAAAAAATATTCCCCTCGGTCGTGATATCTTCGGCCGTGGCCAGGTCAGTTCCTCAACCATCGAGCAAGCAGTCACCGTCATCCGCGGCTTTCAGGAAGCACTCGCAGAACTCGGCCTCAGCGACATCCCCGTCCGCGCTGTCACCACCAACACTCTCGAAGAAGCTTCAAATTCCGAGGTCTTCCTAAACCGCCTCCACATCGCCTGCCATTGGCGCTTTGAATCCCTCGACGATGGCGAGATGACCCGCCTCGTCTTCCTCAAGACCCGCCGCCGCCTCCGCGACACGCCATCGATGCAGATGCGCAATACCATCGTGGCCCACGTCGGCCCCGGAAACGCCCGCCTCATTCTCTCTAAAAATGGCCGCATTGTCCGATACCAATCATACCGCCTCGGCACCCACCGCTGCTGGGAACGCCTTCACTCGCCCGACATCACCGGAGAACCGATCATCCGCCTCATCCGCGAGCAAATCTCCGGCCTCATCGCCCAGATTCACTACGACTTCGGTGACGAGCAGATCGAAGATCTCGTCATGATCGGCACTGAGATCCAGATGCTCGCCCCCTACCTTTCCAAGCCCGACAAAACCAAGTCACGCTACAATATTCTTCGCCAGCTCACCTCGGAAATCGCCGCGCTCACCGAGCCCGACCGCGTCCGGAAATTCAACCTCGACTACCAAACCGCCGGCACCGTCCTCCCCGCCCTCGTCATCAATGCCGCCATCGCCGAGTCCTTCAACCTCGATTCCCTCCGCGTCTCCCGCTCCGATTACGAGGAAGGCCTTCTCACCGACCTCGCCCACCCGGATGCCGCTCACGACGAACTCAAATCCCAACTTCTCCATTCCTCGAAACTCACCGCCAAAAAATTCGGCTGCGACATGCGCCACGCCCGCCACGTCGCCCACCTCAGCGCCCGCCTGTTTGCGGAAACCCAGGAACTTCACCAACTCACCGCCCAAGATGCCCTTCTCCTGGAAGTCGCCGCCATTCTTCACGAGGTCGGCAACCACATCTCTGTCTCTTATACACATCTCCGAGCCCACGAGACCGAGGCTGATCTCG
>CAJXVQ010000279.1 GCA_913060685.1 uncultured Verrucomicrobiales bacterium | reverse complement strand
CGCCGACGGACGGGGAATTTGGGATCTCGGAGGAGGAGCTGATTCATCGGCTGGGGGGGCTTTATTCGCGGGCTTATGTGGCCGGGGTAAAGGCGGAGATTTTGGAAGCACGGACAATTGCGGAGGGAAAACGGGAACACTTCCCTCGACTCAGCAAGGCTGATCAGAAGAAGGAGATCGCTTACGGACGGGCGCAGCTCGCTGCTATTTTCGAGCGATACACCAAGCGGATGCACAGTCTCAGTGAGTTCATGCGAGGGCTTCTCCAGCGCTACACCCGGTGGTTTAACAAGCGACACGGGATGCGCGGCACTCTTTGGGAGGACCGCTTCCACAGCGTGATCGTGCAGAGCGGATTGGCCTCGCGCACGATGGCCGCTTACATCGATCTCAATCCGGTGCGGGCCGGGATTTGCAAGGACCCCGCCGATTATCGCTGGAGTTCTTATGGCGAAGCGGTGGGTGGCGGTCGTGGGGCGGCGAAGGCGCAAAGCGGCCTTGTTCGTGCGCTCCAGGGACACGAGGGTCATGCCGGAACCTCAAGGGCGTGGGCCCAAGGCGGGATCTCCAAAGAATATCGCAAGCTCCTCCTCACCGACGGAAGTGAGCTGAAAGAAGAGTGCTCGGACGGGCGGAAGCGGACTCATCGCAAGGGAATCGATCGGAAAGTGGCTGAAAAAGAAAAGGAACGGCTGGAGAAGGAAGAAGCCCGCGATTTGAAAATCGCGAAGGCGGTGCAGTGCAAGGTCCGCTACTTCCGGGATGGTGCGGTCCTTGGAAGTAAAAAATTCGTGAACGATTTCTTCGAAAGCCAAAGAGAGCGCTTTAGTCCCAAGCGGAAGGACGGAGCACGAAAAGCTCGCGGTTCTCTGAAGGAACTCGCCGGAGAGATTTGGAGCCTTCGCGATCTCAAGGACGGATGATTCTTCATAGTCCCTCCTTCTCCGATTTATTGAGGAGTTTTGATCGAGCCGATCCCAGTAGGGCTGGAATTGGTCGGACGAGATCCCTTGCTTCGGGAAACCGAATTTAATATCTCCAATCCATCATTTTGCATCTCCTTGGCATCGACCACACCTCCCTCACCTACAAATACCAGGGCAGCCTCACCGACGTCCACGGCCACGTCGTGAAGCCCATTCTAGCGCAGAGCGAGCGTCCCGATTGCTTCCAAACGTCCAGCATCAAAAAGCTATTTTGCGCCTTTTTCGTCAGGAGAAATCACCACCGCAATCGGCCGGTGATCCGAAGCCACAACCTCCGGGATAATCTTATCCACGAAGGCATACGCAGGGAGTCCCTTCGCAAAAAAGAAATCAATTTCCTGCCGCGGCTTCTCCGAAGGCCAGGTCTTCTTCGGAGCCTTTCGCAGCATCTTCCACGAGTCCTTGGTCAGCAAATTCAGAGAGTCACTTTGAGGCACCGCATTGAAATCCCCGGCGAGAATGATGGGATGCGATCTCTCCTTAAGAGCCTTTTGCAAGGCCGCGATCTGCGTCACTCGAATGGACTCCGTCTTGTAATCATTATGGATGCTCACAAAAGAAAACTTTCCCGGCCATTCCGGTGATTTCACGACGACTTCGAGGGCAACCCTCGGCTCCGCTCCCTCGGGCAATCGGTGCACGAAAGCCTCCTCAATCGGCAAGCGCGAGAGGATCGCCAGGCCATAACGTCCTCCCTGATAATCCATGAAGCTACCAAAGCGGTGCTCCATTTTCAGAAGCTTCCCCAGCTCGGCAGCCTGATCAACCGACCCACTTCGTTTGCACTTCTCATCCACTTCCTGGAGAGCCACCAAATCGGGCTTTTCAGCCGCAATCACCTTGGCAAGCCGCTCCAGGTCGATCTTTTTGTCCATCCCCTCGCCATGGTGAATATTATAAGCAACCAAGCGCAAGGGCTCAGCTGCCAAACACGGCAGAATCAAAAATAAGGCGAAGAACCATTTCATAAAATTTCATACGGAAGGCACAAGCAAGGTCTCGCAACCAAGCTCAAAATTAAGTCGATTTGGCTGAAAATCTTCGAAAAGCGACGTTTTCTTTCTTTCTTGATTGATAATTACTTTGTGAGAGTGCAGATCTCCTAGCATCCTTTGCCCGCGCAAAAATGACAATGTCCACGCTTTCAATCCCCCCTCTCAAACATGTTCCCGAACTCGACCCGGGCTTTATTCCAGCATCACTCTGGACCCGCGAATTTTATGAGAAATGCACCACGGAAGGAGGACGCGAACTCAAGATCGCAGTGCTGCGACCGAATGGCGTTGGGTTCGTCCACACCGAAACCATCCTCTCTGCAACGAATGCGGAATCTCTTTTGTTGAATTTTCGCTTCATCGAGCGGGTTGTGAAGTTTCTCCTCTGGAGCTGCGGAGGGACACAGATCGTCCTTCAAGATGCTCCGGACCTCGCCCAAGCTCTCGCCAATGATTATTGCGAAGATGGCAAACGCGCATTCGATGTCGATTACTCCCGTCGTTTTTTTGGACAAACCCTGGAAATTTCCTCGGCGCCAGCGGAGCAATTTCCCACCCCTCAACCCGAACCGGATTCGGGCGCCGAGATCGGCCTCAAGGGAAATCGGATCGGGTTTGACCTTGGAGGTTCGGATCGCAAATGTGCCGCAGTCATTGATGGCGAAGTCGTTTTCTCCGAGGAAGTCACCTGGGATCCCTATTTCGAAAGTGACCCCAACTACCACCGCGACGGAATCATCGACAGCATCCGTCGGGCCGCCGCCCACCTCCCCAAGGTCGATGCCATTGGAGGCTCCGCCGCCGGAGTCTACGTCGATAGCAAAGTTCGTGCCGCCTCCCTCTTCCGGGGTGTTCCCGACGAACTTTTTGCCGATCACGTTGAGAACATTTTCTTTGATGTCGCCTCCGAATGGAACGTCCCCATCCGGGTTGTCAACGATGGTGATGTCACCGCCCTCGCCGGAGCAATGTCTCTGAATGAAGGCTCCGTTCTTGGCCTCGCCATGGGCACCAGTGCGGCGGCCGGATATGCCGACAGCGACTCCCGGATCACCTCCTGGATTTCCGAACTCGCCTTCGTCCCAATCGACTTTAGCGAAAGTGCGGCGCAAGATGAATGGTCCGGCGACATTGGGTGCTCGGTCAACTACTTTAGTCAACAGGCCGTATCACGCCTCATTGAACCCGCAGGTCTGGACATTGATCCAGCTCTTGGAAAACCCGAGAAACTCGTCGAAGTCCAACGCGCCATGGAAGCTGGTGACGACCGTGCCGCCGCGATTTACCGCACCATCGGTTGCTATCTTGGCTACGCCATTCCCCAGTATGCACGTTTCTACGATGTCCGCCATCTTCTCCTTTTGGGTCGTGTCCTCACCGGCGAAGGCGGCGAGATCATCATTAGCAAAGCGCAAGAAGTCCTTCGCGATGAATTTCCCGACCTTGCGGAGAAAATCACGATCAGCACGCCGGATGAAAAGATGAAGCGCCACGGCCAGGCTATTGCCGCCGCGAGCTTACCCGTTCTTCCCTCTGCATAAAGTCAGAGAGACCCCGTACGAACGGGATCACTTCTTGATCGCTTTGTTCACCTTCACGCCCTTGCCTTTGCTACGACGGAGCTTATCAAATTTGGCGTTATTACTGGACCAGATCTCTTTCTGTTGAATGTAATTATTTCCGTTGTAGTTCAGATCTTGGGCCGCCTCACGAGCTTGCTGAATTTTCGGTTGAGGTGACATTCCCAAAGGAATTTCACCCCGATAAAAGGCGTAGCGCCCTTCCTGATCCCGGGCGATCACGGTGGCCTTCCCTTTCACGCCCTCGGCTTTCCAAACTCCACGCAAATCGGTCTCTCCGGTGATGAATTTGGTATTCTGGGTTCCGATGGCCTTCACATGAACGGCATCCAGATAGTCTCCGGTGCTTCGGTCCGTCATATTCACCCTGACCGATCCGACCTGGGCATCTTCCTGGGTTTCCATCTTAAGGGGAGTCACCAAGATCAAACCAGAGGTGTAGAGGTAGTCACCACGGCAGATGACCAGATACGCTCCGTCCTCCTTAACCGGAAGCCTAATTTTGGTTTCCTGATCACTAAACCGCTCATTATTGAAATCGAGTCCCAATTCAAACTTCGGAGAGATCCCCGCAAGATTGACTTGAGAAATGTTGCTCAGGTTCTTCTCCCGAAGATAAAGCTTCATCAAATCGACCCGATAGATCTGTAGATCCGCTTTCCCGATGTTCCGGTGTCTCAGTTCCAATTCAACCTTCTCACCCGAACGAACGACGGTCACTTCATCGAGAGCGATTTTCTTTTGCTCAAACCAAGCGATCGAGTCGCGGGCGTCGGGATACTCACCTTTGACCTTCTCATACCACTTCAGAGCATCGACCGGGCGTCCCTGGGCATGTCGTATTTGAGCGCAAATATAGGCCGCCAGATTACGATCCTTGCCACTCCCCTCGGCAACCACTTTGGCAGCAGCAAAGGCGGCGTCATAGTTTCGGAGCCAAAAATTCCCAAGCGCTTCGAGATACTGGAAAGCCTCGGAGAAACTGCTCTCGGGATAGGCCTTTCGACAGGACTTTGAGTGAACCACCATTTGCTCATAGGATTGCAGGGTGAAGAGAGCATTCGCGATACTGAAGGCAGAATCATCAGCCAGAGGATGCCCGGGGTGGGTCACGCGGAAACGCTCCAACATCGCCACCGCTTTCAAATAGAGATCGCGCGCTGTCGGTCCTTTCTTTTCGCCCTTGCGTGGGGTGAGATTTTTGGCTTCGGCAGCCTTGATATAAACTTGCTGCCCCAAGGTGAACCAAGAGTTGGCAATCTCTCCCTGATCAGGAAAGTCCATCCACTGACGAGTCTGATAATCCAAAGCATCCAGGTAACGACCTTGATCCTCCAGGGCTGCTCCCACGAAGGATTGGGTCGCGAAGCCAGCTTCCAAAGTCGCCTGGAAGACCCCCATTCCCCGCTCAAATTCTTCCAACTTCCGGTAAGCATCACCCACTTGCAAAATCTTACCAAAAGGAATCTCAAGCTCCGGTGAAAGCTCGCTCAGGACCTCAAAGGAATCCGCGACAAGCCGGGCATTGGGCTGTTCTAATGAGGTCTCAATCCACAGCGTCATCCGGGCCGCCTCAGCGGCCTGGTAGTTGGCATTCTCCTTTCGAACGATCGCCAATTGCTTCGAAGCCTCGACCAGTTCACCATTCCCAAATGCCAGTTTCGCAAGTTCATAACGCTCGCCCACTTGATACTGGTATTCTTCGCCCGCTTTCGTTCCGGCAGGTAAAATTGTCACCTTGCCTTCCGGACCATAGGTCGATCTTTCCGGATCATTCAGCGGGAACACGGCCGTTGGAGAAACCCGCCAGTCACCGGGCATCTTTGCCACCATTTGGTAGTATAAGCTCTTATCGTTGGTGGTCGTCCCCACGTGGGTGATGACAAGAAAGTCGTTCTCGACGCGGGCTCCGCTATGGCCTCCGCTGAGTGAACCCGCCAAATACTCGAAGCCTGCCGGGATCTTTTCCCAAATGATTATCTCACCACCTTCCCGGCGGGTGTGGCGGACTTTCAAATGAACCTTCACGCGGCCACCCACCTCCACTTTGGTGACCGGAGACCGGCCATTTGCTTTCAGCGGAAGGCCCCGATAGGTCAAACCCGGGTGCAAGAACTCCCGGGCAACCACTTTCAAGTCACCGTCCCAATCTTCCTTCGGAAATTCACTTAAAACTCCAGTGACTGTCGTACCAACTCGCAAATGACCGCCTCCCTTCATTGAAATTGAAATTTCATTCTCACCCTGTTTTACGAATTCCCCGGGAACCTTCAGAAAGCCGCGGCTCTCCGGCGTTCCACTTTTTATTTTCGCAACCTGATTTCCATTGACCGAGATTACACACGTGAAATCTTCCGCAACCGCCTCACGAGTCGCGTAGAGCGAAGAAAGACCCATCGCGCCAATCCCTCTCGAGAGGCCGCCCACAAACCCGTCCGATCCAACCTGTTTCCAGATCTCTTTCTCAAGAAGCACCGCTTGAGGAGAATTCGCCGCGATGGCAGCCCAGCCTTGCAAAGCTCTTCCCAACGTTGGGACACTCCCTTTCTCGACTTTCCCAAGATTCTCTAAAAGTTGTCTGGCAAATTCAGGACGCTTCAATTGCACAAAGGCCACCGCCAAGTGAGCCTTGCCTGAGGCCGAGAGCTCGGCCCGCGAACGAAAGAGTCTATTGCAGGCCGAAAAGTCGCCCTGCCCCCCAATCGAAAGAGCATACTGAATCATGGCGCGATCATCACCGCTACTCTTCGCGATCGCACCACGGAGATAGGCTTTAGCGCGATTTAGGACTCCTCCATCTATCGCAACTTCAAGAGATTTCGCCCTCATCAGCCCCTCAAATGCCAACGTCGAATAGAGGAGATCCGACTTGCTCCGCCCCTCCTGACGAGACCAACCGCCATCATCCCGCTGGGAGACTGTAACCGCCGCCACCAAGTGCCCCGTCGATTCTTGAACCGAGGCCTGATTAAGTTCCTGACCACGCTTCCTGGCATAGTTCAGAGCCGCAATTTGCGTGAGAAGAGCGACAGCGGGATGTTCACCCAGCGCAGGCACTCTTGCACCTTGGTAACTAATGCCTCTCAATGAAGCTAGAAAATCGGACAAGTTTGGCTGTAACCGCAACTCCATGGGCTCCAACTTCGAACCTTTCGGCAGAGTGATCTTGAACGAATTTTCTCCCGGCTTTGCCAGGATCCCGCCTCGGACCACGAAGGGTGCTCCCCATGGAAGAACTGCCAACGTCCTCTTCTCACTTTTCACAAAATCTGCCATCGAAAGATCTACCTTGAAGATCAAATTCCCCTTCACTTCTGGTAATTTCTTAAATTCCACTTCCAATGTCTGTTGCCCTTTTTTGAAGCTCACGACCCGCTCAAGCGTTACTGCTTCTCCCCCGAATTCCTGCACCTTCAACTTCAGAGTGCCCTTGGTCTCCTTCTCCGCATCACGACGTGAAACAATGACACGGGGATGGAAGGAATCACCCTCCACAATTCCACTTGGCAGATCCAGCGAGACAAGTATTTCTTCCTGGATCTTGAGTGATTCCCGGACCTGACCAAAGGCTCCATTTTTCGTCAGGGCCTCACCCAGAATCATCCACTCGTCTGACTCCTTCGGCAAAGTGATTTCGATGATCGCTTCACCATTCGCATTGGTCCTCACCAGGGAACTTCGAAGGTCGAAGCTCGTCGCCAGTCCTCCTCCGTTCGGAACAACCATCGTGGTGCTTTGGCCGCCAAATCCCCCGCCCCCTTGACCGGCAGGAATTTGGTTCGGGGAAGCCGTATTCGGGAACGAATTGAAGTTCGACAAAGCAATCCTTTGGCCTGCGGTTACGATATTTCCGGTAGTCGGAAGCAGACTCGAATCGTTGAGAGCCACGCCGGTGAAGACCTGTCGTTGTAGCTCTTCTTGAACAGCAAGATTGACCAGACGCTGCGAACCTTCATGACGAAACCCACAACTGGAACCAGATCGAAAAATTTCCGTCACATAAGGACGCTGTAATTTCTGAAACTCTCTGCCAGTGAGAGGAGAGAATTCATCTTTTCGGACAATGGCGATCCCGGTTTCCGCGGAAACCGGCTTTCCTGCGGCATCTTTCACCAAGAGCTTGATCCGAACTTTCGCACCGGGCTCTGCCATTTCGTCTTTGACTCCTTCCATACTCATCTCGACCTCAAGTTTCCGCTGCACCACCATCGAAAGCCCCGCTTCATGCAGACGCCGATCATCGAGGACCATGACATTCATTTGGAAACGTGAGGTGTGTGCCACCGTCAGAGGAACCTCGATTTCGTTGGAACCGGGTTTGATTTGAACCACACGATACTCGATGAGTTTTTCATTCTCAAAGGTGATCAAAGTAGGAACCACATCCTTGAGGCGTGAGTGCAACTCGGGCCGGGCCACCATTCCTTCAAACAAGCTTTCATTCCCGGAAAACAGTCGCAGCTTCGTTTCGTCATCATCTCCGGAAACGGTCAATGACCCTGAAGTGATTTCAGCATCACCATCAAAAACCCGATACAAATAACGGCCAGCCCCGGAGAGCTTGAAGGGCACCGAGCCCTTTCCAGATTCCGCGTCAGTCGTCACAAAAACTTCCTTCAAGACCTCGTTCACGACAAGGCAATCCCGATTGATATTGAGACCGGGGACCGCCAAAAGAACCGGGTCGGCGTGCTCTTCCACAGGCCGTTCCAAAACAACCTTGAGGCGGCGGGCGAGAGGTTTTCCCTCGAGAGAGCGAACCTTCAAATCCACTTCAAAATCCCGACCAGCCAATACGAGTGAGCGCTTCAGACTTGCGGACACCAGATAGTCTTTATCGACAATTTTCACGACACCACCCGCTTGGATGGCATCCGTTGACGGAGCGGATACCGAGAAATTCAGAATCGAGTTAAGACTACCCTTGGTTGGATACTCAAACTTTGCTTCACCCAATTCGTTCGTGATGAATCTGTCTCTTATACACATCTCCGAGCCCACGAGACCGAGGCTGATCTC
>CAJXVQ010000278.1 GCA_913060685.1 uncultured Verrucomicrobiales bacterium | reverse complement strand
CTACACAGAGTAGATCGTCGGCAGCGTCAGATGTGTATAAGAGACAGCACCAGTTCGGTCCGGGTTGAATCGGTGAAAATCTGGACGATCACCGGATGGACGCCCGCTGCCGTGAACGACAGCACCACCGGGTTGGAATGCTCCACCGCGCCATGGGTCCACATCGCCTCACCGCCTGGCGGGATGGCCTCAGGGGGCATTTCAAAGGTGACTGTCCCGCCCTGCTCGACCTGCCGACCACTGAGCAAGGCGCGGGGGGACTCGATGACCATCTCCTGGTTCACCAACACATTCTCGAGACTCACCGTGTCACCGTTCGGGAAACTCACCCGTACTGCCTCGAAACGGGTCGCTGCTCCGGCCCCGAAATGAGCGATCCGGTATGGCCCGTGGCCATTGTAGTTGCTCGAGGCGTTGATCTCGCGCATCAGGGTCTTCCCGGGCAATTCGGCGTGGATCCTCGCGCCCATCCCTTGAGCGTGTTGCGGAGACCTGCCCGCGATCTTCACCTTGAGCCAGTTGCCACTCGGACTGCTGTCGTTGCGAAGCAACACCAGTCTTCCCGGCGTGGTGGCGATGAAGGGGCGACTCGCGCTCGATCCGATCTCATTGTTGTTGACGATGAACAGATCGAGGTCGCCATCATTGTCGTAATCAAAAGACACCACGCATCTCCCTTGGCCGGTGTCGGAAGCTGCTCCGGACGAGGCCGCGACCTCCGTGAAGCTCAGCGATCCCTCGTTTTCGAACATTACTGCCGGGGTGACGTTCAATGGTCCGCCGAGATCGACAAAAGTGGCAAAACCGTTCACATGGAACAAATCCTCATCGCCATCATTCTCAAGATCGGCAAAGACCGCGCCCCAGCCCCAGTATCCGGCCCGCACGCCGGAATCTGTAGTGACATCGGTGAACTCCCCGTGGCCGTTATTGAGAAGCAGTCGATTGCCATTGGTATTGGTTGTATTGGACCCGGCCACAGGGTGCTGGATGGCCGTCATGAAGACGTCGAGGTCACCGTCGTAATCCAGATCCGCTGTAGCGACTCCCATGCCGTTTTCGATATCACTGCCGCCCGCCGGAAGAAATATGCCGCGACCATCGTTGAGAAAGAAGCGGGTGTTTCCGAAATCGGCGACCGCGATTAGGTCCGCGCTGCCGTCTCCATTGAGATCGGCAAAATGGGGAACGAAGCTCCATTTCACCGGAATGACTTGAAACAAGGCAAACCCATCTTCTCCCCGGTTTCGATAGAGGTGAATGGAGCCGTCCGTTTCGGAGTTCCACGAACCGAGAGCGAGGTCGAGGAGACCGTCCCCGTCAATATCCGCCCAGCTGGGGCTGGTCGAGTTGGCGGTTAATCTAGGGATCGCGTTAGGATCGACGGTGAAGTTCCCGGTTCCGTCGTTGGTCAGCAACAAGTGGGAACCTTCGATCGCCGAGACGAAGAGATCCACGTCACCATCGGAGTCGTAGTCGGCGCCACAGACCCCGGCATGGCGTCCGGTTTGCCCCACCCCCCTCAGTCCCGCTTGATCGACAAAAGTGCCGTCCCCTTGATTCATGTATAGGAGGTTTGGGTCGATCCCACCTCGCAGGACGAACACGTCCACCCAGCCGTCTCCATCGAAATCCTCCGCCACCGCACCGCCGGTCATATTGGGATATTCCCGGTCCATCGCCAGGAAATTGCCGGGGTCTTGATCATATTCATGGACGATGCCCGAAGCCGTGGATACGTCGGTGAATTCAAAGGCCGCCACTGTAGCGGGCCAAAGTGCCGTTAGTCCGACCAGTAGCATCCCTATCCCATAGGGAGATCCGAAAGCCAAATTTCCCAGCCCTCTTCTCCCCACAATTTTCAGCAACTGTGCATTGGGCCAAGCTGAGGAAACTTCATCGTTATAAATCACCTTTTCAAAATGAGTATTCCTACTCCGCTCGTCAAATCTCCAACCGATTATTACCAGGAATTTTCTTCATTTTTAAATTGAGCGTGGTGACGGAGCCCAATTACCGAATGGAAAGTCGAATCAAGGGAGCCTCGGTTGAATTACGGGTTCAAACTGCATCCTCACTCGACCAGAAACTCCTCAAGCTGGCCTTCTATATTCTTCGGAATGATGGCGGTGAGAATGATGTCATTCCCCTCATACTCGGTTTCGAGAACCTTCCCCTCGCGGTGAATGAGACCGGAAATGTCGCCACGGGCTTGCGGCACCCGGTAGGTCAGTTTCTTAACGCGGTCGGCAAGGAGATCCGTAAAGCGGGTAGTCAGCTCTGGAAGCCCAAGGCCGGTCACGGCCGAGGTCTCGAAAGCACCGGGAAAGTCCGCCCGGAGACCGGTGAGGATGGCAGGATCGGTCACACGATCCACCTTGTTCAGGACCACGATGAATCGTTTATCATCCGCTCCCAGTTCGGCGAGGACCTTCTTGGTGGTGTGGTAGTGCTCTACGATTTCATCCGATGAAGCATCGAGCACATGGATCAGGAAATCAGCAAGAATAGCCTCCTCGAGGGTCGCCTTGAAGGACTCGATAAGTCGGTGTGGGAGATTGCGAACAAAGCCGACGGTGTCACTCAAGAGGAGATCCTGACCGTCCTCCAATTCAATCCGACGAGTCGTGGGATCAAGCGTCGCGAAGAGCATATCGGCCTCCATGATATCGGAACCGGCGAGTTTATTAAGGAGGGTCGATTTTCCGGCGTTGGTGTAGCCCACGATGGCTGCCGTTGCGATATTGTTGCTCTGCCTCTCCTTGCGCTGGGTGGAGCGTTGCATGCGCACATCCTCAAGTTCGGACTTCAATTTGCTGATCCGTTTGCGGGCGAGGCGGCGATCGATCTCGATCTGCTGCTCACCCATACCACGCGAAGCTCCCCCGCCGCCGCTCCCACCACCGCCGCCTTCACGGTCGAGGTGACCCCACATGCGGGCCATGCGGGGAAGGGCGTATTGCATGCGGGCCAGACTGACCTGAAGGCGGGCCTCCTTGGTGCGGGCGCGCTTTGCGAAGATATCGAGAATGACTTCCTCACGGTCGAGCACGGTCATATCAGCAAGCTCTTCCCAGTTGCGTTGCTGCATGGGAGAGACCTCGTTGTCAAAAATAATGCAATCACATTCACGGGCTTTGGCGAGCTCGACCAGTTCTTCTGATTTTCCCGTGCCGCAAATGAATCCCTTGTTCCTATCGCGCACGCGAACCAGTTCGATTCCAACAACCTCGATGCCCAGGGAATCAACCAACTCCACGAGCTCCGCCAGCAATAGCTGGGTCTCCTCCTCCTCCGACTTTGCGAAACAAAAGCCCACCAGCATGGCCTTTTCAACCATGTCGGGTTTTTCTCGTACTTCAAACATGGATCTTTAGAAAAAAAGGAAAATGAGTTTGGGAAGGCTTAACAAAAGTATGAGAAGCTCCAAAGTGGAGGGATGAAAAAGAGTGGAAAGTTCCATGGGGAAGTCGGGACACCTTGATGGTGAAAGCAGAGATTTTCAAGAGTGGTGTTTCTTCATCGTGGCAGCCCTTCTCCGGCTCAAAACGGCAATCCCCCAAATGGACTCCAAGACATTCACGGGCAAGATGGCCACGAGTCCTGCGATCAGTCCGTTCTTCGAAGGACCCGCCATCGGAACGAACCCACACCGCTTAGGCTTAGAATTTCGCGGTTGTCAAAATCACAAGCCACATCGACTTTGCGATCGGGCCTAGAAAATTTCCCGTAACGAGATCGGAAATATTGGTAAGGAGCATTGCCTGGAGGAGTAAGATTTCTTTCATACCGATCATATTTATTAGCTAAGAGGTGCCTTTTTCCCCGATTCGTCAAGATTAACAAATGTCACCCGGGTCGTGAAAATTGGTGCTCCCTCGCCCGGTCGTCCCTTAAAGACCTTCACCTCATAGGTCGCAGACGTGGTTCCAAGGCGTGATTTTTCAGACTGGATCGTCAGGATGGCTCCATCACACACGCTGTGGCGGAAGATCACCTCATCCATCGCCATCGTCACAAAGCGACAGTCGGGGAATTCCAGACTGGCCGCGATCCACGAAGCTTCATCCACCCAACTGAGAAGCCTCCCCCCAAAGAGATGCCCGAATTGATTCAGGTCCTCCGGAAGAACAAGGCGATGGGTCTCCATGGAGAGATCCTACTTCAAGCGGATGAGGATTTTCTTATTCCGTGAGCTTGTGTCTTCGGAAACGGTCTCGATCTCCGGATCCTCAACCAAGGCATTGTGGACAAGGCGGCGGTGATAGGAATTCATGGGGTTCATCCACAGCTCGCGACCGGTCTCGCGAACCTTGTCGGCAAGCTTCAGAGCCTTATCGGCGATCCGTTGTTCCTGCTCGGCCCGATATCCGTCACAATCCACCCGGAAGCGGGGGGCATCGGGGTGAGCGCTCCGGGTGATGCGATTGACGAGATATTGAATGTCATCAAGACGGTCTCCGTTCTTCCCGATCAGGAGAGAGGAATCCTCCGAAACAATATTGAGAATCTCGTGTCCGGGTTCACCGGAGATCTCAACTTCGAATTCAAAACCAAGTTTCCCAAGCATGCTCGTAAGAGCTTCCTTCGCATCATCAATCGCGTCTGCCATGTGGCGAATCTTAAAGCGGTCTCGAACGGGGTCAACTCCGGTGATTCTCTTTTACACACCTCTTTCTCGTAATTTTTGAGAGTTTCTATGGAATAGAAAGCGATCTTTCGTCTCCAATTCAACAATGTTCCGTTATTTCGCCCTTCTGCTCGCAGCCGCCTTACCAGCCTGCCAATCAGTCTCGATCGTGGATGAAGCTCAACTTGGAAAGCCCGCGATGAGCTTTGATCAGCGCGGAGCCGATTCCGCGGAATGCAGCCTGGTGACGCTTCTGGAGCGGGGGCGGGCCACAAACAGTCAAAATGCCGGAGGAGGATGCGCCGCGTGCCACTAATCCCAAAAAGCCCCATGAAGCACGCTTTCTTGTCTCCTCTTCTGCTCGCAAATCTCTTTGCCGGGACTGCTCCCATTGACGAGGAATCATTGGAAGCCGGGGAGATTACCCCAGCTGGTTCCGGCGACTTTCTCAATTCCCTCTTTACCGGGGAACAACGCTTGGACTTGAATCACGAGTTCCTTCACCATGATGACATTTCCGTAAACCGCTCGAGTCTCATCTACCGGCAGTCACGTGAAAACTGGAGCCTCGAGGCGAATCTGGGCTTCACTGACATCGGCATCGACTACACCGATGCGGTCGGATTGACCCGGGCCACCCGGCGCACCGAGGAAAGCTGGAGTGGCGGACTCACCCTGAGCCTCGACCTCAATGATTCCCTGAGCACGACCTTCGGCTTCACCGCCTATGAGGGATACGCCGATTACCAGTCGGTTTGGATTTCGGAATATTACGATCAGCGTTTCGGGATTCCCTTCGCCTCAAGCTATGAAACCGCTTCGCCACGAGGAATCGGGTTCCAGACCGGCTTGGTTTGGGATGACTCCTATGGCATGGGCCGGTTTTCCGCGACGTTTGCTCTCTCTGAAGACGACATCGTCCCGGCCTGGAGCCCGGCCCTTTCGGGAGGACCAAATCCCACCCTGATCGCAGAACCCACCATCGAGTCCTTCACCACTTATAGCGGGGTTTTGACTTGGGAAAAGGCCATCAATCCGGACCTGAAATCACACCTGACCCTTCGCTATGTCGACATCACCGCCCGGGATCCCCGCATTCAGATCAACAGCCAATGGGCCTGGGCCATCAATGGGGATTTCACTCTCAGGGCACACCTTGGAGCGGCCAGGGAAGGGAGTGATTTTGACGCTCTCTTCGGCGGCCTTGCCCTTCACTACGACATCTCCCCTCAATGGAGCGCCTCGTTGTCAGGCCGACTTTACCGGGACACCGGCGAAATCGTATCCGCTGGATTTAATACCGCAGCTCCGGAACTCAATTCCTCGGAGATCAGCGCCTCGCTCGCCTGGAGTGGCCCATCCACCACCATTCGCCTTGGCGTTGGGCTCTACGAGACCGACTATGACGAACCCGATGAGGATAACCAATTCTTTGCAGATCTCTATGCCGACCGGGACTTCCTTCTCGGGCGAATCTCCCTTTCACACACCTTTTAAATAATCACTTCTTATGAAACAGGCCCTCTTATCTCTTTCCCTCATTCTGACGGCTGCCGCGATGCCTCCCGAAGTCGGATCAACATCCGAAGACGTCGTTTTCACCAAAGCCTCTGATTTTTCAGGCGGTCGATTTCAAACCCTGACAGACGCACGTCTGTCGGAACAAGCCGCCAATGTCCAGGTCCTCGTCTATCTCACCCCTTGGTGAAGTGGCTGAGGGACCCTTGCTCTCCAGTTTGGAGACAAAATTATCAATCCGTTCAACGGAGCACAACTTGGCGGAAAAAATATCAATGGCGTCGAAATTGACTTTGTCCTGGTCTCCATTGAGGTGACTTCGAATTGGGACAACAGCGTCAATAACATCTCGAACAACAACGACTTCGAGTTTTCCTACCTCGATGCCACCAACAACCGCAGTATGGATGTCCGCTCCGGATTCTCCTACTTCAGAGGCCTCGATTCCTCAGGCAGCCCAATCAGCTTCCCCAGGTCCGAGCGCCGTCGCATCGCCATCATCGACAACACCGATCCCTCCACCCCGATCATTCGTTACAATGCCATCCCGCAGCGGGATTCTCTCAGCGCCAGCGATGTCACCGAGCTGAGTGCAGCCATCAACAGCATCACGCCAGCACCCTTGGGCCTGGATTTCACGACCTGGCAGGCCGGCATCACTTTCCCGCTTGGGCTCGAAGGTGCCACGGCCGACCCCGATGGCGATGGTGACAGCAACCTCTTCGAATTCTTTGCCGGCACTGATCCTCTCGACCTTCATTCAAGATCATCAGCAGAAATTCGCCGGGAAAACGGCACCGTGACCTTCCAGTATCAAGTCGCGAAGGACCGGATCGGCGTTTCCCATCAACTCCAAACAGGAGCTCTGGATTCTCTGCAGAATTTCACTCCGGATTCCGTGGAAGCGACCCCGATCGATGAAAACCTCGACCTCATCACCGTGGCCCTTCCTCCAGGCCAAAAATCCTTCATCCGCCGGATCCTCACGATCGAACCATAGATCTTTGCAACAAGGGTGAGGCAGGTTAGCGTATCACCGTGATGAGATTCGCTCTCCCCGTTCTCTTGCTGCTCCTTGCGCCACTTGCCGCAGGAGCAGTGAAATACCTTCCTGGAAACGATTCCAAGCCGCTGATCCGTCGTGACCTCCTGCCGCTGGATGTTGATGCCATCCGCGATCTCGCCGGACACCTCGCCAAAATCGCTGATGGCCCCATCCCAAAATCCGCCAGCCTCCTCCGCCAACGCGCCCAGGCCCTCACCCTAAGTCAGCGACTTCAACCGGCACAAATTCAGGCCCGGGCCATCGAGACCTCATTTCTCAAAGGCGACTCGCGCCCCAGACC
This sequence comes from uncultured Verrucomicrobiales bacterium, assembly GCA_913060685.1. GTDB lineage: Bacteria > Verrucomicrobiota > Verrucomicrobiia > Verrucomicrobiales > Akkermansiaceae > SW10. The sequence goes on along the minus strand of CAJXVQ010000278.1, from coordinate 1,095 downwards.
GGACAACGAAGATATCAAACCTGCCAAAAATGCGTTGATTGAGTCCGCTGACTGGCTCACCCGGCTCCCCAAGGACTCGGAGGGATACCACCTCGGGCAGCTTCTCCTTGATATTCTCCACCCCATCGCGCCCGGAGCCGATGTTCTCAAAAGGCGCGACGTGGCCACTGCCCGGAATCGCTGGGAGGGAGTCGTGGCCGAAGTGACCCGGTTTGAAATTCAGGAAAAAGTGATCACCGCCGGCTCCAACGATCCCGGACCGCTAAACAAAGCAAAATACGCAGTCACCGCCCTTCTCACCGAAGTTCCCATGTTCTCCAAAGGACTCGAGAAAGGCGCAAGCGCCACTCCCGGAGTCGTCACAACCAGCCTCGTCATCACTGAAGCGGCCGTCCCCGAACCCAAGGAAGGCGAAACCCCAAGCGCCAAGGCACCTGGAAGCCTACGGTTCCAACCCGAAACCGACTTCGATGTCAGCCCTCTTTACAAAGCGCTCCTGGATTTTTTCAAAACCAACCTCGATCCCCTCCCCGGCGGCTACAACCTCAACATCAATACCAACAAACGCCGCTACCTCCCTGAAAACCGCGAGAATATCGCCGCCAATATTGCCTTGCTGCTCGATGCCGCAGTCTCAGGCAAACCCCTCCGACGAAACACCCTGCTTTTTGCACGCCTCAGAGCGGATGGCACCCTCGAAAAACCCATCAACGCCTGGGGAATCATGATGCGCCTCGAAGAACTGAGCCTGCCAACCGGGACACGCATCATCGTGGGCTCCGGAATGCTCGAGGAAATGACCGGCATGCTCGTTCTGGAAAAGGCCTCGTTCTTTATCAAATACGAAGTGCTGGAAGCTCCGACCTTTGAAGACGCCCGCGCGCTCTTTTACGATGAGGGCAAACTCCCCGCGGAATTCCAATCTGCCAGCGAGAGCTACACCGAAGTCCGCGACAAAGCCCTTAAGGCCTTTAATCTCGGCACTTTCCTAAGCCTTTCTTCGGTCAAGGAACGCCTCGTCAAGGCCAGCAAGTTCTCGCCACGACATCTTTCCGCCAAAATGCTCGCCAAACAGTCCATCCGCCTGTCTCTTAT
>CAJXVQ010000277.1 GCA_913060685.1 uncultured Verrucomicrobiales bacterium | reverse complement strand
GAGATCAGCCTCGGTCTCGTGGGCTCGGAGATGTGTATAAGAGACAGATCATAGGGATCAAGATAAGTGCCCCAATCCGTACGATCCTTCATGCGCTGAATCATTTCAGGTGGCACGCTCTTGTTGCGATTGCGAAACTCCCAACCACCTCCCAGAGCCTTATACATTGCGATGAGATTTGTGGCAATCGTTCCCTGGGTTGCGGCATATTGATCAGCCTTCCCGGTTACTGAACGAATGGAATCAAGAACCCTCTGATAGTCAGCCAGTCCTTCCTCATATTGGAGCATCGAGAGCTCGGAGGACTTCTGGGAGCTTGTGACTCCCACAAGAAGAAACTTTGCCTCTTCCCTCGATTGGGCAAATCCGGTCATCCCGTCTTCCACTTCCCGGGCGGCATTCAGCACGGCATTTTCGTAGACGGTAACGGCCTGCTCAAAGCGAGCATCCTGCACTCTCACATTATTCTTAATTCGTCCGTAGTTGAAAATATTCCACCGGAAGGTCGGTCCGAAGGTATAGGAAATACTGTCGGCATCGAAGAGATCATCAAGACTCCCGCTCCCGGCATCATTGGCACTCGTACCCAATCCTCCGAACAGGGTGAAGCTGGGAAAGAGATCAGCCCTGGCCACGCCAATCTGAGCACCCTGGGCCAAAGCCACCATTTCCGCCCGGCGAATGTCGGGACGACGGCGCAGCAATTCGGAAGGGACTCCCACCATGACATTCTCGGGAGGCTGGGGAATTCCTTTTCCTCCCGCCAGGGTTCCCCGAATACGTTGTGGGGTCTTGCCGAGCAAAACGGCGAGGGCATTGTAGTACTTGATGAGCGAAGACCTCATCGCCGGGATCTGTGCCCGGGTCGTACTCAGCAGAGTTACGGCCTGCAAGACATCCAACTCGGTTACGGTTCCAGCCTCCAACTGTAGTTCCACCAATTTCTGTGAATCTTCCTGCAGCTTCACATTTTTCTGAGCCAGCCGGATTCGCTCTTCCAGAGTTCGAATATTCACATAGGTGGTGGCAACCTCAGCGGTCAGCGATACCAGAATATCATCATAGTCGGCTAAATCTGCCAATAGGTTGGCTTCCGAAGTGTAAACCGAACCACGAAACTTCCCCCAGAAATCCAGTTCCCAGGCCGCATCAAACCCGAAGGAGGCGCTGTTGATGAACTGGTCGGGCCCACTTCCCGCCCGGCCACTATGAAGTAATTCTCCGCTAGCGGCCTGACTCTGGGGATACAAGCCACCCTGGGCCAAGCCCAGCAAAGCCCGGGATTCCAGGATCCGCAAAGCGGCCACCCTCAGACCCAGGTTTTCGCGATAGGCCTCCTCCACCAAACTATTCAGCGTGGCGTCATTAAATTGTCTCCACCACTTAAGATTCACCTGGCTACCCTCACCATGGGCGATGCTTTCACCGTGATTCTTCCAAGCAGATTCGATCTGAACCTTGGGAAGGGTGTGACTTGGATTTAAGGTGCAACTCACCAAAAAAGCACCGGACGTCACGAGAGAAACGGAAAGAGAGAACAATTTGACGTTCATAAGGTGTGGGGCCAAAGCAATCGTCTAGCCAGCTTCAGGAACTTCTGCCGAATCATCAGCATCAGAATCTCCGTCCACCTTTTCGTTCACCCAAGCCATAAAAAGCGTATGGGTGATCGAAAGAATCACGGCCCCGACAAAGAGTCCAATAATTCCGGAGAGCATCATGCCTCCAATCGCACCTAACAAGATCACCAACATTGGAGTATCCAAACCACGGGCCATGAGAACAGGCTTGATAACCCCATCACAAGCACTGACCAAAAACGCCCAGATTGCAAAAATCACCGCAGGGGTCGTGTCAAAGGCACTAAAGGCATAAATTGCCACGGGCCCCAAAATAATAATCGGAGGAAGCTGTGCAATCGCAAAAATCAGAACCAAAAGCCCCCAGAGTCCCGCCGCCGGAATCCCCATCACGACCATCCCAAGAGTAGCCAACACTGCCTGAATAATGGCAACCCCAACCACGCCGTTCATCACGCCACGAATCGTGGCCGTCGATAGGCGGGTGAATTCTTCTCCCCGCTTCCCCGCCACACTGCTCACCACCTTGCTTGAAACCGCAAATCCTTTCTCCGGGCTATACATGAAGAACGCCGCGATGATGAATGAGATCACAAACTGCACCACAGAACCGAGAAGACCAGCCAGTGCCGAACTTAAGGTTCCTGCCACCTTCTGACCAAGCGGGGCGGTATCCTTCACTGCTTTCTTGAGATCAGTTGAGGCGGCATTCCACGCATCCGTCGCCTTTTGGCCAATGACCGGAATGTCGGCCAACTTCTCCGGCGCGGGTGGCAACTCCACCTTGTTCTCCTTGAGAGCTCCGGCAAAATTCTGGACCGTTTCAAAGGAAGTACTGAGGAGAAGATAAGTCGGGATTACCAGAAGCCCCACCGCACAGAGCGTAAACAAGGTGATCCCCAATTTACGTCGCCCACCTAACAAGGACACGATTTTCTCAACCAAGGGTCCCATCGACACCGCAATGATGACGGCCCAAATCACCGGCATCATAAATGGGCGAATGATTTGGAATGACAGGGAGATCATTGCTCCCAAGAGGGCAATCTTAATGACCGCATCAATGGCGGTTTTCACAAATTCGTCGCGTTCGGTGTCTGTCATCTCGTCATTAGTAAAGGATCGCCTTAACCCCTATGAACTCAGCCCAAATCGGTCAAGGAATGAGTAACCCTATCTCCCGTTATCTGGCCTTGGCGATCTTCCATCGTTCTCAAATTCCGCCAAACGCCGATTCCGCAAATCCAACAAGATGGTTCATTCTCTCTATTTTTAGAACTTTCGCCCCGAAACTTCCCGAGCAGGCGCTGTCATCGGGAGTGGCCCGACGTGACCTATTTTGCGTCTCCCCGCATAGAGGGGGTATCAGCTGAGGCCTCGCGGGAACCCGAACAAACGGAATCACCATCGCCGGAAATCTGCCCACCTTGACAGGTCAAATTAGGCCTCTAATATTTAAGGATGGTTCACTTCAGGAAAGCAGCAGTCACTTGGTCTGCCCCTTTCCCGGTCAACCTCTGCTTGGTCGCGCTTACGCTCAACACCTCCGCTCTGGACCCACCGGAAGTTTCTCCTAAATCCGGCAGCATCGCAGTCCCAACGCTCCTCACGTTGCGCAACCCAAACCTTTCCGGGGCAATTTTCTACACCACTGACGGGAGCGATCCACGTGGACCCCGCGGGAGGGTCCGCCCGTCTGCCCGCGTCTACTTCGACTCATTTGAATCTCATGGCTTTGGCGGCCCCCTCGCTGCCAACCGGTCCATGGTCATTCAATCCCGGGTGAAATCAGGAGAAGATTGGAGCGAACTGAAAACCGCTACTTTTCGTGCCGATCAAGATTTTTCGAAACTCCTCGTCACCGAGATTATGTTTCACCCCACGGATGGCCCCCCCGAATCCGAGGAAGAAGAATTCATTGAATTCAAGAACATCGGAAAAACCACCTTGAATCTGTCCGGGTTGCGAATTGTTGATTTTACGGAAGAAGGGAGTGACTCTCATCTCAAATACACTTTCCCTGAAAACATCATGGCGCAGCCGGGAGCGTTCGTTGTCGTTGCTGCCAACGCTGCAAAATTTCAAAGCCTGTATCCCGACGTCCCGTGCCATGGCGGCATGACTTCCAAGCTCAACAATCAATCGGGACGAATCGCGCTCATTGGTCCCGATGGTGGCATTGCAACGCAGATGCGCTACGAAACCCACTACCCTTGGCCCGTGGTCCCGGATAATCATGGCTATTTTAAAGACTTACAGCCCAAGGTCGGATTTTCGCTCACCCGAAGATCCTCGGGTCCCCCGGGAGATCCGGAGCACTTCAGCACCTGGCGCACAAGTGCCGCGAGACTTGGATCACCCGGCACGGAGGACGCAGATCCAAAAATACCTCCACTTGTCATCAACGAATTTCGATCCCGGTCCACCGGAGAATTTGTAGATCGCGTTGAGATCTTCAACCCCACCTCGGCAGAGGTGAGCATTACCGGATGGTGGCTCAGCAATAAGAGAAGCGGGCCATATAAATACCAGTTCCCCGAAAATAGGATCGTCCCGGCAAACGGATACTTGGTCGTAGACGAGGTTGATTTTTGTGCGGCGGGTAGCAGGCTATCTTTCAATTCAAAAGGTGATCGCTGTTACCTATTCTCCGCGACTCCCGAGGGCGAATTAACCGGTTACTCTCATGGTGTTTGGTTTGACGGGAGTGATCCAAATAGGTCCTTCGGCCGGTCACGAACGTCCGGGGGTGTTGATTATTTTCAGCCCGAACTTTCCGCGAGTTTCAGTCTGAAAAACAGTGGTTCAAGCCCCATTCCCTTGCTGATTTCCGAAATCATGTATCATCCGGATGTCGATGGATGTCAGTACATTGAGCTCCACAATCCATCCAAGGATCCACTCTCCCTTTGGCAACCCGACGCGCCGACTCGAACATGGGGACTGAGTGGTGGAAGCGTTGGGCGGAGTGACCCTCAATTTTGGTTTCCCGAGGGCACGATTGTCCCCCCTTATGCTTATCTCATCTGTATTCCCGAGTCTGCCAAACCGATGGCAGTTCCTAATGGCGCCCGGGTTTTTAGAGTTCCTGATCCCATCTTCTCCAAAACACGAGGCGTTCTCCGTCTCCATCGTCCATTGGCATTCAAAGGGGCAAAGATTCGATACCTCACTGTCGATGAAGCGATCTATCGGAACCGATTCCCCTGGGACATGGGAGCAGCCGGCGGCGGACAAGGCCTTGAACGGACCAACATGGGCACCTTTGGAGTTGATCCTCTCAACTGGTGCGCCGGTCCCGTAGGGGGAACGCCAGGACGTCCTTGGGGAGATCAATGCCCCCGGCATCCGTTTCATGGGGCAGACAAATAACGGCTACTAGAAATTTACTTTGGAGCCGGGCGCTTGATGACGCCCTTGAGAGGGGCGAAGGGAGATTGTCGTCGAAACAGATGATGATCGAGTTCGGACGATTGGCTGCTTCTTAGCGCAAACCAAGCGTACCGGAAAGGGAGGGCATGACAGCCCTCAGCATTTTGGTTTCATCATACGACCTCGTCCAATTTTTCCGGGCTGAACTATCGTTTGTCTGCGGCGGTAATCTCCCCGTCCTTGTTGACGTCTACTTTGGGAAACTGGCCCCGGAAGATGTTGAGGTGTTCCTCCCGTGAGAGTTTGCCATCCTTGTTTTTATCCCCGCCTTTCAAGGCATTGGAATGGGGGAATTCGTCGGCATCTAGAAATCCGTTACCATCCTTGTCAGACGGATCGAATTGCGCGGCTCGATAGGCGACGAACTCTTCCTCGGTGATGACACGATCACCGTTCTTGTCCATGTCCCTCACCATCCCCGCATTTAGAATCGTGATGGGAGGTAATTCCGCTTCGGTCTCGACAAAGTGACTCGGCGTGTTGCCGAAGTTGTTACGGAACGCTTCGAGCGATTGGTCGTAGTCAACATCGGGAACGATCCAGAGATTGCGGAACGATACCCCGGTGCCCTTGTGGTCCTGGAGCACCAGCGGGCGTTTGCCATGTCGCTTGTAAGGACCGCCGACTTCTCCGTAGAACCAGATGTCGTCGTGAATGAGGACGCCGTTGTGGAAGATGGTCGCACGAAGGGGCTCGGTGACTGAACCGTCCCCGGCGAACCCGGGAGCTTTCATGAGGATGTCGTAGGACTGCCACTCGCCCGGCTTTCGGCTCGCATTCACCCGTGGAGGATGCTGCCCGTAGATGGAACCGCAGGTGCCATCGGCAAAGGTGGGATTCTCGAAACTATTCACAACCTGAAGTTCATATCGCGACATCAGAAAGACGCCGGAGTTGCCGTAGAGCTGCCCGGTCCACCTGGGATCGGTTGAGGGCTCGAAGCGGAATTCCAAATGAATCCGGGCATTGCCATAGGCGACTTTGGTGGCGTTATTGCGCTCGCCACGAGTCATCACGCCTTGCTCATCGAGGGGCCAACTGGGATTGCTCCACTGGCTGGCGTCGAGCACGGTGGCTTCTTTTGGAACGGGCAGGTCACACTCTTTTTTCGAGAGAGGATCAACGACCGGCGGGACCTGCCGACGCTTGTCATTGCGGGTCCAGCCGGAACCCGTGATGTCCCAGCCCACGTTGCGACCGGAACGAGGTTCCTTGGCAGGGCGTAGTTTGTTCGCCGTGTAATAAATGGTATCGAAGTCCAGCGAAACTGCCTCAGCAGTCTGCTGCTCGGAAAATTGAATCGCGTAAACTTTTCCTTCTTCAAGAGATACATCGAAGGAAACCGTTTTGCGATCTTTTGAAAGCGTGGTGTTCGTGACTTCCAGAACCTTTTCATCGACCGGAGGGGAACCGTAGGTGCTGTAGTAGTGGTAGTGCCAAGACTTCACCTGAGGGGTGGTTTTCTTGCCCAGCGGTTGGGTGAAGGTGACGTCAAATCCCTTCTTCGTGAGTGTGGCGGAGTGGATCGCGAAGGGGATCGTTTTACCATCCCACTCGGCATATTGGAGCCCGGTTCGTTTGCCTCCGACACTGAACCAACCACGGCCAACCTGAGCCGACCAAAGACGCCCCAGAGGATCGAAGGACATCTTCACCGGCCCTGACTCGAGACCACGGAGGAAGTCAACACACCAGCCCTGGTAGTCTCCATCGACTTTTTCCACCCCGCAGCGGAAGTAATTCGACTGCCGCTGGTCGCCGCTAAAGATCTGGTTCTGGAAGGGGCCAAATTTTCCTCCGGTCGTATCCCAGATCGGACTCCCGGGGGAATTCGCAATCACTTCGCGGGGGAACCATACCGCAGGAGGGGTGCGGAGCTTGGCAAAGTCGGCCGCCTTGAGTGATTTCACTTTCTCTTTCGTGAAATCAGCTCGTGCCGGGAGGGAGGCCGGGTGGCCATAAAAGTTTCCTTCACGGACGTGATAGAGGCAACAATCCGCGACCCAGTCACCCTGATTGTCGGTGATGAACAACTCATCTTGCGGGCTCATCCCGATGCCACAGGGGGAGCGAAATCCCGAGGCGAGCGGCTGAAAGTGACCGGGACGATCCGAGCGATAGACCCAGCCGCGCCACGGAGCATTATAGGACATGTTGCCGCCGCCTTTGCCCTTGGGTTTTCCATCGGGAACCGTGAAGTCACCGCGGGCACCCAGGTTGAGCGAGGCATACTTGCGACCGAGGGAATCAACGACCGGCCCGTAGTGATACTCGTGGTATTCGCCCGAGATACCGAACGCGTCGGTGACACACTCGTAACGGTCGCAGACGCCATCCTTATTGGTATCGACAAGACGCGTCAGTTCCGGCTTCTGAGCGACGTAGTAGGCGTCTTCCTTTTCATCGTAGTAGATACCGTTGGGCTCCATCAGATTTTCCGCGAAGCGAGTCCACGTCTTGTCCTGGTATTCCCAAACTTCACCCTCCCAGGTTGCGACAGCGAGAGTGCCGTCAGGCTTGTGGCAGAGGCCGAGGATGGTGACGGCGCCTTTGGGAAGGGGAACGGTTTCGAGGCGATAGCCCGCCGGGAGCTGGGCGAAGGCCTGACCTGTAAAGCAGAGCGTGAGAATGAAGGCGAGGGTGCGTAGAAAGAATGATTTCATCGGAAAGGGAAAGTGGATTATTGGACGGAAAGCGTGAACGACTGCGTTCCCTTCGGGGAAATGGCGACCGTCTTTTCTTCACCGTCGATGAGAGAGACGATGTGAACGGTTTCGCCTTGCACTTCGTAGTGCAGGAAACGAATCGTTCCGGCAGAGGTGACGTCAGTCCCTGAGTCGGGAATCGGAGTGCCGTTGATCTCGGACTGCTTGGCGCTGCGGTCGGGCAACGAAGGCGTCTGATTGATCTCAGCGGAGTGCCAGGCATTGATCACCTGTCCGTTAACGGGGTTGTAGGCGACGATGACCTGGTTGGGAAGCAGGCAGAGCAGCGCGCGCGGCGGCAGATCTCTGATCCACTTGCGTACCACGAGCGCCTCGCCCGGCCGGGCCTTGATGATCTTCGGAATGTTGCCCTGCAGACTGCGACCGTTCAGGACGAAGCTCTTGCCGCCCACCTTTTCGAGCACTCCGTGGAAGCGGTAACTGTGGGATTTTTTCTCTTCGTGAAAGATCTCCAATCGGTAGATGCCCGGTTGCAATTCAAAGGTCTCATTGATGTGCGTGTTCTTGTCGGTCTTCTCGGCGGAATAGTGGACTTCTTTTCCATCGAGAAAAATCGAGGTGCGCCCGAGCGGGCGGATCGAGAAGCGGTATTCCCCCGCTTCCTTGATGTAGAGTTTGGAGGTTCCGCGCATCACACCCTCGGCATTTCGTTCCATGTAATAGTGGTTCTCCGGCAGCGAAGTCTGCGAAAGGGATTCGACCGAATCGAACAGCCCGGGCGTGAATCGCTTGCCTTTAAAATAATCGCGCGGGTAGACAGACCGCACCGTCTCCCGCAATCCCTCCTGCCTGGAGAGAATGAAATCGCGAAGAGCTGTCTCTTATACACATCTGACGCTGCCGACGATCTACTCTGTGTAG
>CAJXVQ010000276.1 GCA_913060685.1 uncultured Verrucomicrobiales bacterium | reverse complement strand
AGATCAGCCTCGGTCTCGTGGGCTCGGAGATGTGTATAAGAGACAGGTTCTCGATGGTGAGAAGCGAGGGGGCGGGAGCGAAGCTTTCGAGCCCCTCGAGGAGGAAGGCTTTTTGCTCAGCGGCGGTGAGAATGGCGGGCATGCGATGGTGGATGGGGGAGACAAGCGCGTTCGCTTCGGTGGTGAGCATGGAGAAGCAGGGGCCGTGTTCGGCGGAATCCTCCCAGAGGCCGGCGATCCAGAGCCAGTGATTTTGCAGGCTACGGAAAAGGTGCGTTTGCTTGTGACCTTTGGGGCCGCTCCATTCGTAGTAGGAGGCGACGGGAACGAGGCAGCGCCGTTGCGCGATGGCTTCCCGCCACATCGGGCTGTCGAGGTTGTCGCTACGGGTGTTGTTGACGACCCCAAGGCCTTTGCGTTGGAAGCCCCACCGCATGCTCACAATTTCACCTGAGGGGAGGGAGACGGGAGCCTGGTCGGTGCGGCGGATCAGTCTGGTCTCGACGGGACACTGCGGGAGCCGGGCCTCTTCCGGTTTTTTGGCGGTGTTAAAGGCGTTGCACATGGTATGATCAGTCTTTGAATCGGCGCGAGTGGCCGGTGATGGGAAAAGTGAAGAAGTGCCACCGGATGAGTCGTTGTTCTTCTCCCGGGTGAACCTGAACTTGATGCTGCGAGGCTTGAAGCAGGTGCGGAGATTTGGGACGAGCCAGTGGTCGATAGTCTTACCAAGCCGTTCGAGTTTCCCAAGTTTGAAATACTCATTGAAAATCTACCCCTCTGGTCAGTGGTCCTTGCCGGGCGCAGCGCGTAAAAAGGGACTGCTCATTGAGCAGTCCCTTTAAAGACGTCTAAAGTAAGACGGGGTTTTTTCGTTTTCTAGCGACGGCGGCGGCCTAGTGCGGCAAAGCTTCCAATGAGAAGGAGTAAAGTTGATCCTGGCTCGGGAATTGTCTCTACGATCTGGATACCCTGGATCGGCGCGCGGCGGGTGTTGCCGCCGGAGCCACCATCGGCATCACCGAATCCCTGCCCCTCGATATTGAGTATCGCGCCACTCAGACCTTGCCAGAGGACGTAGTTGCCAGCTGTATTGCCGCCAGCTACAGCCGCTTCAGCGAGAGTCGCATACCCGGCCTGGACAAATCCGTCAAAGGTGTTGGCTGGATCCAGGTTGCGGGTCCAAATATCGATTCCACCCGCCTGGTAGCGAGCGGTTCGGTTCGCTCCGCCTGAACTTGAGTGGTAGAGATAGACGTCATAGTTCGCGTAAGGGATGGCGTTAATCGTGATGGTATGGATCTGACCATTGCCGTCGCCACCCTGGTCGAGATAGCCTGTCATCATGGCCTGATTGCTTGCCGAACCAGCGCCGGCGGTCGCGGTGCTCCATGAAGCTCCTCCGGTGACCCAGTCGGCGGTCGCGGTCGTCGCCAGGTTGTCACCATCAACCAAGGCAAGCCCGGTGTGGTTATTGGCGGTCGCCTGTGGGGCGTTATTCCAGTGATCTTCTGCGACAACGCCTGCGACATCGCCTGGTGCAAGGGCAGTCGCGCCATTGCTTCCCCGCACAAAGTTGAGGCTTATTGTGGAGGCGTGTGCACCGAGGGTGCTAAACACGACTGCGGATAATATCGTTGTTTTCATATTTTAGAGTTTGGCCTGTTGTTTGAGTGTTTTTGGCTCGGAGGATTTTTTCGGTGTCTTACTTAGAAAGAATGCCGCCAACTTTCGAGAGGACGCCCTCCCATCAGCTCAATTCCCGATTTTACGGACGATGTAAAACTGTTTCGATGGCGCGGGGTCAGGAAGAATGTGTTCATAGGACGTTTCAATCTCAGTTGCGGAAAAATCAGCAATTTCCACCCAACCGCCGGGGGTTCCTTCTGCTTGCATCGAGTCGGACGCTAAAATCGAATAGTCTACTCCGGGCTCAGAATTCCAGGTCAGGGTGACGCTGCCGGTTTCCTTATCGTAGATAATCGAGGTAATTGCCAGGGGGCGATCCGGGCTGGCTGCGACGATCTGAATTCCCTGAATCGGCGCGCGGCGGGTGTTTCCACCGGACCCACCTTCGGCATCACCGTAGCCTTGTCCCTGGATATTGAGTGTCGCTCCGCTCAAACCTTCCCAGAGGACATAGTTGCCAGCGGGGTTGCCGCCAGCCAAAGCTGCCTCATCGAGGATCGGGTAACCCGCCTGGACGAAGCCGTCGAAGGTGTTGGCTGGATCCAGGTTGCGGGTCCAAATATCGATGCCATTCGCCTGGTAGCGTGCGGTCCGGTTCGCTCCACCCGAACTCGAATGGTAGAGGTAAACATCGTAGTTCGTGTACGGGATGTCCTTGATCGTGATGGTGTGGATCTGACCATTGCCGTCACCGCCCTGATCGAGGTATCCGGTCATCATGAGCATGTCCCCCGCGCTGCCTGCTCCGGCAGTCGCAACGCTCCACGACGCGCCGCCGGTCTGCCAATCGATCGTCGCACCTGTGTCTGCGCCGCCATCATCGATGAGAGGAAATCCAGTGGCCGAGTTGGCGTTGGTGATCGTTGCGGTGTTCCAGTTGGCCACCGGTCTCACGCCAGCGACGTCGGCGCGCGCCATTTCACCGGCACCGTTGCTCACGCGGACGAAATTCATGCTAATCGTCTTGGCAGACGGGCGCAGGGTGATGAAGGACTCGGTGGTTGGTGCCCAATCCGGGCCGGCGCCATTCTCGGCAAACGCGCGGTAGTAGTATTCCGTGCCCTCGGTGAGGCCGGTGAGACCGAGGCTAAATGTTCCCGGAGTCGCCAGCGAACCGGACGATGAATTACTTTCCCAGGCCATCGGGTCCGTTCCACCATCGTTCGTTCCCCAATAGATTGTCAGCTCAGACTGGTCCGCACCTTCGCCATTGTTAAGCAACTCCCCGTTGGCGGTCGCTGAAGTCAATTCGATCCCGCTTGCCGGACGTGTTTCCACTTCGGGAAGCGCGGGCGCAGGCAGAGTGGTGAACGATTCACTGAATGGTGCCCAGTCATCTCCGATACTATTGCTGGCGAAGCTGCGGTAATAGTAGGTGGTGCTGGAAGTAAGGCCGGTGAGTGCGGAATTAAAGAGATCGGGTTCAGTGAATGAACCTGCGGGTGCGTTCGAATCCCACAAAAGGGGGTCGTTTCCGCCATCCGTGCTTCCCCAGTAAATCGTCACCGTTGCCGGGGCGGCTCCAGTGCCATTGCTTTTCAGGTCACCATTCACGGTCGCAGATTCGACCTCAACCAAGGTCGCAGCCAGGTTCTCGATAAGGGGGAGCCCTGCAGTGACCTCGACGATCTGGATCCCCTGAATCGGAGCACGACGGGTATTGCCGCCAGAGCCGCCTTCGGCATCGCCGATCCCTTCTCCTTCGATAATGAGTGTCGAGGCGCTCAATCCTTCCCAGCGGACGTAGTTGCCTGCGGGATTACCTCCAGCCACTGCGGCCTCGGTAAGCGTCGCGTAGCCGGCACGGGTGAAGCCGTCAAAAACGCTGGCGGGATCGAGATTGCGGGTGAAGATGTCAGCCCCGTTGGCGCTGTAGCGCGCGCTGCGATTCGGTCCGCCATTACTCGAGTGGTAGAGGTAGACATCGTAGTTGGTGTAGGGAATGTTGTTGATCGTTACCCTGTGGATTTGCCCTGCCCCGTCATCGCCCTGGTCGAGGTATCCGGTCATCATGGCCATGTCCCCCGGACTGCCTGCTCCGGCGGTTGGAACGCTCCATGATGCGCTGCCGCTCTGCCAATCCGCCGTCGCGCTTGTCGCAGTGGCTCTCTCATCGACGAGGGCGACCCCGGTGGCCATGTTCGCATTGTCGATTGTCGCGTTGTTCCAGTTTTCAGCCGGAACGGCACCGGCCGAGTCGGTCGGAGCGAGAGTCGTGGCGCCATCGCTCGAGCGGATGAAATTGAGACTGATGATATCAGCCTTCAGGCTACTGATGCAGGTTAGGCCAAAAATAATCAAGGAGGCGAATCGCTTGGACATAGGAAAGTTAGGGGCTAAATTTTATGTATTTGAAATATATAAAACATGATTTATATTTCATTCTTCCGACTAAAATCAAGGGCATAATATGATATTTTCACGCCACACCCCTCCGGTGTCATCTTTCATTGGCGCAACACGCCAGACAAAAAATTACTCGATTAGATGCACCTGCACCACGTCATCACCGAAATCACCGGTGGGTCCGGCTTGGCGATCCTCGATGACACCACGGTGAGGGGCCCCCTCCGCTCCGGCCCAACAACGGCTTCAGGGCTCTTCCCGCCCAAAGCAAATTCGAGGAGCCCGTCTCGCAGTTTCTGGGATCAGCCCTTGAACCAGCGGTAGTGGCCGGTGATGGGGTAGGTGAAGAGGTCGTTATCCTCGGAGGCACCGCCGCCGATGTTGTGAATGACGTAGGGAACTCCACCGGAGTTCTTCTTATCGGAGACGAGCATGATGTGGGGGCGGTTGCCCGCGACGGTGCAAGTGACAAGATCGCCCGCTTTGTAGTCCTCCTTTTTCCTGGTGACCTTGAGCGCGATGCCCCGGCGCTTGAAGTAGGCTCGGAGATTCGGAACCCGCCGGTGATCGATATTTTTGTCAGGTCGCTTCAATCCCCAGTTTTTGGGGTATTTGCTGAAGTTCGCCTTCATGTCCTCGTGGACCAGTTTCTGGAGGTCGAAGTCCATGCCGCGGAGGGCGCGGACGATGACATCGGTGCAAACGCCGCGGTCCTTTGGGACATCACCGCCGGGGTATTTCAGGGCAACATAGGCAGGGTCGTAGGTGTTGGTGACCCCGATCTGGGAGCGCGCGGAATTGACCAGCTCGTTCTTTTTGGTAGCGGCGACTTTTTCACCACAGGAGAGGAGGGTGAGAAATAAGATGACGGAGGCAATGGTTCTCATTTTGAGACAAGCGAAGCTTTTGGAGGCGTTTGTTCGATTGAATGAACGTCATTTGGCTTGCAGATATTTCGGACAAGATGGGGAGTCCCGTTCATTGGTGGCTTGGAGCGGCAATTCTGAGCCTGCCCTTGGTGTGGGTCGCGGCAAGGGTAACCAGCAAGGTGGGAAGCCTTGTGACGCTCTGTCTGGCCGGCGGACTGATGATGTTGTTGGTCTTCGCGGCGATGCAGGAGGCTTTTGCGGAGGGCGATCTCAGCATTGCGGTGCAACAAGAGATGGGCCGCAAGTGGATCGCCCACCGGATTGCCTCGGGCTGCCTCCCGCTCGTTCTGGTCGGGACGATTTTGGCGTTGCGGAGGAAGAGGGAGCGAGGTTGAGAGACCACAGGCGGGACGCCTGTGCTACGCGAGGTCCTCGTTGAAGTAGACCTTGATGAAGCTCATCTTGCGCTCTTCATCATACCCTTTTTCGAGGACGTCATCGGGCTTGTCGACGACCTTGGGGCGAAGACGGATCTCAACGCCGGTATCGAGTTTCATGATGGATTTCATGAACTTCTTGGCCTTGGTGACGTCGCGTTTGGAGATCTCGAAATTTTCCTCAAGCTTGATGCCTTCCTCTTCTTCGAGGCGTTTGCGTTCATCGGCAAAGCGGCCTTTGGCGGCATCGGTGCGGAGTGCTTGTTCCTCGAATTCCTGGAGGCTGAACTGCTTCTGGTCCCGTAAGTAGGCGAGGGCTTCCTGGGCAGGCTCGTTGACATCCCAGGGCGGGCTGTCTTCTGCGACTCCCTCCGGGGAGACGGCGGCGACGGCCATTTCGGCGACGCGCTTGCTCAGGAGGGCGGAGTCGGGAATGGGGCGGACGCCGAGGAAGTCGCGCACCCAGAAGCGGGATTCGGAGCCACCGCGATCGAAGGTGAGGACGTAGAAGCCCTTCTTCTCAAGGTGCTCCACGATGAGGCAGCCTTTATCGATTTTCTCGGGGTTGATGCCTTGTTCGGTGGCG
Organism: uncultured Verrucomicrobiales bacterium; assembly: GCA_913060685.1. Classification (GTDB taxonomy): domain Bacteria; phylum Verrucomicrobiota; class Verrucomicrobiia; order Verrucomicrobiales; family Akkermansiaceae; genus SW10. The sequence goes on along the minus strand of CAJXVQ010000276.1, from coordinate 2,687 downwards.
AGTTGGAGATCGCCATCGCGTGCTGAAATACTCAGGAAAGGCGTCATGCTCTCGGACTTGAGGATGCAAATGGCGCGCTTCATTTCGCCGTCGACATCGATGGACTTGATGAGCGAGATGCAGAGGTCTCCGGATTTGATGTTCGGGTGGGAGGACTTCGAGTAAAGTCGTTGCGCGATTTCGCAGCCTTGGGCGAGGAGGGTTTCGGAGTCGTCAAAGATGGCTTTGGCGCTGGTATTGATCTCGTTTTTCTCAAGCGAACTGTGGTGGGTGAAGCGCTGGCCGACGAGATTGCGGAAGGGCTTGAGGAAGATGGGGCAGAGGGTGGCCTGATCTTCATCGCTGACGTTAAAGAGTTGCTTGGAGGTTTGGAGGGGTTCGTCGCGGGAGGGGTTTCCTACCTTTGCGAGGACCAAGCCGGAGATTTCAACCGCTTCAAAGTTCAGCTTCAGAGTCATGGGAAGGGTCTAGGGAGCGGGCGGGAAATAAGGAATGTAAATTCACGAAAAATGCGTGAGATGTGGGCAATTTGTGAACAAGCTGGGCCATGCGCATCATTCGGACACTTGCATTGATTGGATTTGGGATCAGTGCGGCCCTTTTTGTCATGAAACTCACCGGGAAGATTACTTCGGTGGTGGGTTGCGGGGGGACGGGCGGCTGTGCTGATGTGCTGGGGTCCGAGTGGTCGCAGTGGTTTTTGATTCCGGTGAGCGCGATCTCGGCAGTCTTTTACCTTGGGGTGATTGCATTAACCTTCAAGGTCTCGAAGCCTCTTCTGACAGGAGCCGCCGTTCTATTGATTGCGGCTGCTGCTTGGTTCATGGGTTTACAGGCTTTCGTGATCAAAGCCTTTTGTCCGTGGTGCTTCGCGACTCACGTGACCGGGTTGGCAACGGCGGGGGCGATTCTGTGGAAGGCGAGGGCGAAGTTTCAGCCAAGCATGGTGGGCGTTCCCTTGGCGCTTATTTTGGGGCTGGCGCTGGGACAGATTTACGGACCGAAGCCAAAGACTTACGAAGTGACTTCCGAGAGCGAAATTGAAAACCGGAAGGAAGTGAAAGAGCAGATCGAAGGAGAGGGGAGACTGGTGACTTTCAAGGCACCCGATGGACGGGTTGTGAAGTCCTTTCGTCTTGGGGCGGTGCCGCTGATTGGCTCGCCGGACGCGAAGCATTTTCTGGTGAAGTATTTCGATTATACCTGCGCGTCTTGTCGAACGATGGAGGAAGATTTGGCGGCTCTGCTGAACAAATATCCGGATGATATTGCAGTCATTGTTTTACCAACTCCGCTGAATCGGGCGTGTAATCCTTTTCTTAAGGAGGGCATTCACGATCACGAAAACGCGTGTGAACTGGCTCGGCTCGGGTTGGCGGCGTGGCGGGCCCAACCGGAATCCTTCGCGAAAGCCCACGAGGTTCTTTTCCAGCGCCCGGTGCATTCCTCCAAGAGTGCGATGACGGAGTTGCAGGAATTCATTCCGGCCGAGAAGCTGGCTGCGGCCCTCAAGGACCCGTGGGTGGAACAGGTTCTCACCGCCAATTTAAAAGACTACAACCTTCTTTCCGGTCGGAATATCAAGATGCCCAAGCTCATGGTCACTGGAACGAAAACGATGCACGGACTGGCCCGCTCGACGGATATTTTTGTGGATTTGATTAAGAAGACACTGGTGATTCAGTAGTGTCTTCCTCCTCGTCGTCTTCAAATTCTTCGACGAGTTCTTCGCGTTGCTCTGCGATGGCGCGGTCGAAGCTGGAGAGAAGGTCACCCGCTTTATCCGCGGAGGTGATGAGGGCGATGATGAGATACTGCGTGATGGCCAGGAAGTAGCAGGCCCACCCGATGGTGGCGGCTGGCAAGCCTGGTTCGCCTCCAAAAATGGCGGCCATCATGGCTAAGACGGGGCTGGAACGGTTGAGGTGGGTGCAGCAGACTTTCTGGATCCACTTGACGCGATCACGCCAGAGTTCTTGAAAGAGTTGTTTTCCGATGGGGAGGCACATGGGGCCGGAGTGGAGAACGGAAAAGAGCGCTTGATCCGGCATCAGTTCAATCACTCCAATGACGAGGAGGAGTCGGAAAAAGACGCCAATCCAGCTTTGTGAACCTTCAAGATCGAGAGGCACCCAGCCGAAGAGGAGGTGTTCCATGTTGGCGGTGGCAACGAGGAGGATGAGAGCGGCGCGGAACCATTGCTCGAGGTCATTCTCCAATTCTTCCTCCACCTTGGCCATACGCATGCCTTTGTGGACGACGAGACGGAACAGGGGGATCGCAATGAAGCCCACCAGGATCCTGGTGAGGGGTTTGAGAAGGGGGCGGATAACCGCCCAGCGGAGGAGATTTCCGAACACGTCTTAAGGGTGTTAAGCGAGGATAGATCAAAAGAGAAGCGGCTTTCCGCGGTGGTTTCCGGCTAGGAGGGGGTGGTCTCACGCAGAGCAACAGAGCAGCGGAGGATTTGGGGCGCTGATTGAGGGGAGCCTTGAGCAGAGGCGCGGAGATTTTTGGGGCTTGGCTGAGGGGGTTATGAGGGGAGTTTTTTTAGGGCTTGGGTGAGGGCTGTTTCGTCGAGCGATTGACCAAGGATGAGGGGTTGCGGAGATACAATCCGTGACGGTGAAAGGTCAGAATCTGTCTCTTATACACATCTGACGCTGCCGACGATCTACTCTGTGTAG
>CAJXVQ010000275.1 GCA_913060685.1 uncultured Verrucomicrobiales bacterium | reverse complement strand
GAGATCAGCCTCGGTCTCGTGGGCTCGGAGATGTGTATAAGAGACAGGTCCGGCATCGCGTGGTACGACGAGACCAACACTCAGGTGAGCCTCAATAAATATCGCGACTTCCAGGAGGCGGATCAGGTGAATGCCTTCCTCGACGATCACACAACCAACCACGCAAGCGATCCGTTTTTCGCGGTCTGGTCTCTGGGACCTCCACACAATCCCTACGCTCAATACAACGCGAGCCAGCCCTCTCCGGATTTCGCTTATTATCGCACGCTTCTCGACGATCCGGCGAACCTCCCGCCCAACTATGATCCGGGCGGTCCCGTTTCCCTCAATGATATCGCCGGCTATTACGCCATGTGCACGGGGATCGACACCGCCCTCGGCCAGGTTCTCGACAAATTCGACACGCTGGGCCTGAGTGACAACACGATCGTGGTCTATACCTCCGACCACGGTGACATGCTCGGAGCCCACGGGCTACGGCTCAAGCAAAAGCCCTGGGAGGAATCCATCAATGTCCCCTACATCATCCGCTACCCCGGCGTCATCCCGGCGGGAGTCGAGAGCGACATGCTGCTGGGTTCTGTGGATCACATGCCCACCTTGTTGGGTTTGATGGGGCAAAATGCCGCCATTCCCGCCGGTATCGAAGGTCTCGACCTCTCAGGAAAACTGTGTGCCCGGACCGGTGCCACCGAACGGGAGTCCCTCTGGATTGGTGCCACCGATCTTGGCGGGAGCACCGCTGCCCAGCCGGCTGCTCCCTACACCGGGGTTCGGACCAAGACGCACACCTACGCCAGCTTTAAGAACGGCACCGTCAAGGCGGGCTACGGCTCGAACGGCGGCTACCTTCTCCACGACAACATCAACGACCCCTGGCAGCTCCGCAACGTCGTCGACCAAAGCTCCGGCAGTAATCTGCAGGCCGGTCTGCACGATCAACTGGTCGAGCTCAACACGGAGGTGCACGAAACCAGTTTCACTTTACCCGCCCGGCCCTCCGTCTCCCTTCCCGGCGGGTCCTACCTCAAACTTCGATGAAGAAGACGGCCTTACCCCTCCTCCTGGCTGCCATGTCCGGTCTGACGGCCGACGGTCAAACGACGACCTTCGAGGAACCTCTGGTCTCGGGTTCTCCAAGCTTGCTGCCCGATTGGTCGGGATTCAGCCGGGTCGTGCTGCAATACGGGAGCGGCCAAGTCCAGGACAGGCTGGCGGGCGCCGGCATCCAGGCCCTCGAGATGAGTCAGGACTCCTCCGTAGCCTGGTCACCCGACGATCTGTCCGTGCCTGACGGACTCGTTTTGGAATCATCCTTCCTGCTGCGACTCGACACACTTTCCACCGAGGCACCAGTCATTCCTCCGGAGATCCTCAGTGCCGTCGTTTATGCCAATGCTTCCGGCCTGATGGCTCTTAACGGCAATGGCTCGGGCGGGGGAACCTGGCAGACCCTGCAGGCCTTGTCGCCGGGCACCTTCTACGCAATCACCATCACGCGAGACTACGCCACCCAATCGTACGATGTCCGTGTGGATGGGGCTCTCGTGGCCGATGACTATGGTTTCAAGGACGCCGTTGCGTCGACCGACGGCCCCTTCACCTCCACCTTCGAAACCTCGGAGAAGGCATTTTTGGATGACGTCGGGGCTGGCTTTGCGGATTACGCGGCCCCGACACCGAACCCGATGACCTTCACCTCGGCCCCGGCTCCGGCCGGACCAACCTCCATCACCATGACGGCAATCGAGGCCAGTGATCCGATGGGACCGGTCGAGTATTTCTTTGACTGCATCACGCCCGGCGGCAGCGATAGTGGCTGGCAGGTCGACCGGAGCTACCTCGATTCCGGGCTGACGACCGGCGTTTCCTATACCTATCAGGTGAAGGCCCGGGATACCCTTGGAAATGAAACGATGCTTTCCGCGCCGGCCTCTGCGATCCCCGAGACAGACACGTCTGCTCCCCGGATCGTCTCAGTGAGCCCGGCGAATGGGAGTTTCAACGTGAGCCCGAACACCGAACTTGTGCTGACCCTCGACGAAAGTATTCAGATTGGCACCGGCAATATCTTCATCAAGGAGAGGCTCGGCAATGATGTCGTCGCCACGGTCCCCATGACCTCCGCGTTCGTCACGACCAATGGAAGCGAGGTGACCCTTAATCTTCCGACCAACTTGGGCCGCGGAACTGGATATTACGTCGAAGTCGATGCGGGCGCGCTCATGGATGAAGCGGGGAATCCCTTCAGCGGGATCGCAGGCTCGGCACTCTGGAATTTCACCACCGCGGTCAGCAGTCAGCCCGTGATTTATGAGCCCTTCGACTACGCTCCGACTGGCAGCACCGACGGAGACGGCGCCTATCTTGGTGATGGCAACCAGAGTGGAGCGCTCGGACTCGACGGGATGTGGAGTCAGCAGATCAACAACATCGAGATGGAGATCACGAATGCCGGACTGACCTTCACGGATGGAGGGGGCAAGGTGCTGCCGGTTGCAGGAAAGAGTATCCTGCGAAGCGAGCGCACCGGAACCAGCGTGCTTTCAATCGCGGTCAATCCGACGGCAACGACTTCGCTGACCGCCGACAATACGACAATGTGGATGAGCTTTCTCTACGTCGATACCGGATTCAGTGGGCCGGACAGCTCGGTGATGCTCGCCTCCCAACCGCTCGCCAGCAGCAACGATCACTCCCTCAATTCCGCAGGCTACGGCGTTGGGATCCTGATCGGCGAAGATGCTTCCGCGGTGAACGCAAGCGTCGAAGCGGGATACTACCTTAACACCACGACGACCACCCGGGTTCAATCCACCCTCAATCTCAATGATGCCGAAGGAACCGTCTTCCTCCTCGCCGCCAAGGTCAACTGGAAGCCCGACGGCACGCCGGATGAAATTTTCGTCTTCAATGTCACCGACCTCGCCAGCGAGCCTGCCGAAGGGGAGGCGATCGCTAGCAACACCTTCAACATGCCGCTCACGGCCCAACAATCGCTGGACACTCTCAACATTGGTGAAACTCAGATCGATGCCTTTGACGAAATTCGTTTCGGCACCAGCTTCGGAGACGTGGTCGGTGATGGGAGTTCGGATGAAGGCTTCGAGGCGTATTTGGCCGATCCCAGATTCGGCCTCGATCCCGATGACCAAGCGTTCAACCAAGACCCGGATGGCGATGGGCTTATGAACGGCCTCGAGGCCTGGTTCGGCACCCACCCGGGCGAATTCAACGTCGGCCTCGTCTCCGATGGCACCACCACGTTCACCCACCCGCAGAACACTTTTCCGCCAAGCGATCTGACCGGTTTCTATGAGTGGTCGCCAAATCTGGTTGACTGGTATGCGGACGGCAGCGGTCCCGGTGGCGGGCCAACTGTGAGCTTCGTTCCCACCACGGTCGGCACCACGACCACCGTCATCGCTACCCCCAGCCAACCACTGGGAAGGCTCTTTCTCCGTGCCGGGGTGATACAGAATTGACTGGATTTCGGCACCAAAAAGCAATCAACAAAGACTTCTTTCTTAAGGCTCGGCGTGGAAGCCTCACTCCATGAAAGGGGTTCGCTCTTTCCCCAAATAATGAAACAGCGTAAACTATTCCCCAACGAAGTACCGACGATGCGACTCAACCTGATTTCCCTCTTCTTTCTGATTTTCCAGAGCTGCCTAGCCGCTGTTGCCGTAGACAAGCGGGCCGACGTCGTATTTATCGTTGTCGATGACCTCAACGATTGGGTGGGGGTCATGGGCGGACATCCGCAGAGTCTAACGCCAAATTTCGATCGCATCGCCCGGCAAGGCATGCTGTTCACCAATGCGCATTGCAATGCGCCTCAGTGCTTGCCCTCGCGGACTAGTTTTATCAGTGGTCTCTACCCAAAGGCGACGGGCGTTTACATGAACTCGGGCCCGCGTACGACACCGCGACTCACGAAGCCAAAGGGTTTTCCCGAGCACTTCAAAAGCGAGGGATACTATGTCGCGATGGGCGGCAAGGTCGCCTATGGCAAACACCCATACCTTGACGCCTCTCTTGGCAACCCGAGTTGGCCGAGACCCGATCACGTGCCCAAACTGAATGCGAAGGCTCCGCCTTGGGATGGCGCCGCACTTCCCTACGGTGACGAGGAAACAGGGGACTACAAAGTCTCGGAATTTGCCATTGAACAATGGCAGACCAAGACTGAAAAACCAGTGATGATGGCGATCGGTCTCTTCCGTCCGCACCGGCCGCTCTGGGCACCCCAAAAATATTTTGACAAGTTCCCCACTGCGACGACCCAACTACCCGCTCTGCCGAAGGGTAACGATTGGGATGACCTGCCGGATTATGCCATTCGCATGGCGCGCTCGCATGCTCACAAGGATCTGCACGACGGAGGCAAGTTCAGCGACCACGAGGCGATCCTGAATAAGAACGGAGAGACGGAATGGAAACGCGTCGTCGCCTCCTATCTCGCCAACGTCAACTTCATGGATGCCATGTTGGGCCGCATCTTAAAGGCACTCGAACAGAATCCCCGCGGGCGCGAGACGATGATCGTCCTGACCAGCGATCATGGCTGGAATCTGGGGGAAAAGAGACACTGGTGCAAAGGGGGATTATGGAAGAACACCACCATCGTGCCGATGGTCATTCTGGCTCCGGGCATGACGAAGCCCGGCACACGCAGCAAGCAGCCGGTTTCCCTTGTCGACGTCTACCCGACGCTCTGCGATTTGGCCGGCATCGATAAGCCCTCGCACCTGCAGGGGGCCTCGATGGTGCCTCTGCTGAAAGACCCGAAGGCCGAACGCGAGGCCGCCTTTATTAGCTACGGTCCCGAGAACACCGCGATTCAAACGGATCGCTATCGCCTGATCCGTTATGAGGACGGATCGGAAGAACTCTATGATCATGACAAAGATCCCCACGAATGGGAAAACCTGGCCAAGAATCCGGAATATAGTGAACTGAAAGATGACTTGGAAAAGAGTCTTCTGGCCTTCCAAAACAAAGACAAAGCCGCCTTGATCAAGCAGCATCGAGAGACCTATGGCAAAACAACGACGCCATGGCTCTTCAAACAAGATCTGAAGAAGTAGAAAAGAAGGTAAAGAGGATCCATCCCAACCATGCGCACCCGACCATTCCCCCTTGCTGCAAGCGTGCTCGTGGCCATGTCCTGCCTGAGTTTAAAAGCCACGCCGATTGATGGCAGCACGGAAACGGTGCCCAAGGGAATTCATCGGGTGGCAGACACGCGGCTGAGAGTTGTCTCTTACAATGGGTATTGGACCTCGATTTTCCCTCGGGACAATGGCGAGGTCAGAACCAGCGAGTGGATTGATGGAAAAGGGATTGATGGGGAGGCGCGCCTGCACCGGTTTGCGGCCTGGGCACCCAAGGCGCATGCGGACATCTGGGCCATGCAGGAAGTCATCTACAGCAAAGAAGACGGAACGGATACCACGGCCGAAGGCATCGGTAAGTATTTTGGAAAAATCACGGGGCAATCCTGGCATGCCGCTGCCGATGGCAGGGGCCGATTGGTGCTGAGCCGCTACCCCATCCTCTGGTCCGGGCCGATCCGGAACGCCCGGGGAATGGCCGCGCTGATCAATCTGCCGGACGATCTGGGTGACGACCTCTTGCTGATCAATTTACACTTCTTCACGAAACCCAAGGAGGTGCAAATCATGCAGGCGACACGGGCATTGGACTTCATCGATTCGGTTCGCCGGGGCGAGCATCCTGAGATTCCCAAAGAGACCCCAATCATGATCTGTGGCGATTTCAACAGTCTTCCCGGCGAAAGGCCCTACAACATCCTCACTAAATTGGCCGGGGATGCGGTGGAGGGAGATGGTAAGGTCAACCATCATCACAACCCAAGTCCACGACAACTGAACTCCAAGGCCAAAGGGACCTATGGTGAGGTCGCTTGGTCCGGGGAAGTCGGCACCTCGACTCCTCAACCACCGACCAGAACCATAGATCACATCCTGGCGCCCAAAGATTTTATGGAGATTCAACAGGCTTTTATTTTCAACAGTCTGATTCTGCCGGAGAAAGCCCTGGCTCAGTATGGGGTTGAGCGAGAGGCCATCCTGCTAAGCCGAGAAGGCAACCATGAAAAAATAGACCACTTGCCGGTTTTTATGGATCTCAAGTGAAATGCGTCCTCAATCGATAGATCATGAATTCACCAATTAAACAAAGTTTGATGGAGCTCGTGGGGAACACGCCGATGCTGCGCCTGAATGGGGTGGCTCCACAGTATGAGATTCTCGCAAAGTGCGAGTTCATGAATCCCATCAGCATCAAAGATCGTCCGGTGAGACAGATCATTGCAGATGCGGAGAGCCGTGGAGAGCTGACTGCCGGAGATACCATCATTGAGGCCTCGAGTGGAAATACCGGCATGGCCTTGGCATCGATCGGGGTGAGGAATGGATACCGGGTGATCATCGTGATGTCCGAGATCCAGAGTCTTGAACGTCGACAAGTGATCAAGGCGCTGGGAGCAGAACTCGTCCTCACGCCCGCTGAGTCAGGGACCAAGGGAGCCAAGGCCGAACTGTTAAAAATTTGTGCAGAGCATCCCGAGTATTTCTACCTTGGGCAGCACCAAAGCGCCGGTAATGCGGAGGCACACTATCGCACCACAGGACCAGAAATATGGGAGACGACCCAGGGCAAGGTGGACATTGTCGTGGCGGCACTGGGCACCGGAGGGACAATTTCCGGCGTGGGGAGGTATCTGAAAGAGCAGAATCCGGAGGTGCACTGCGTCGCCGTAGAACCCGAGAAGGCCCCCTTCATTTCGCAAGGGAGGTTTGCTCCACATAAGATCATGGGCACCGCTCCCGGGTTCATCCCCGAATCGTTGGATCGGTCCGTCATCGATGCCTTTGAGTTGATTTCCGAGGAGGAAGCCTTTGCCACTTGCCGGGAGATCGCCGAAAGAGAAGGGATCCTTGTGGGCATCTCATCGGGAGCCAATGTCGCGGTTGCGAAACGACTCGCGGCACGCCCGGAGAACAGCGGCAAAACGATTGTGTGCTTCCTCTGCGATACAGGTCAGCGCTATCTGAGCGTTGATCACCTTTTCACCTCATCCTCATCAACATGAAAAAGAATCTCACCCTTTACCTGGCGCTCGGCACATTGGCTTGGGCCGCACCTCTCTGCGCAGAAGAGCCTGCCCCGGTCCACATGGCCAACGGGATTAAGATTGGCGAAGTCACCCCGACTTCTGCCATCGTCTGGACCCGCCTCACGCGCCGCCCTGAGCGCAACGTGGATGGTAAGCCGTTCCCCAAGAACGAAAACAAGGAGCGGAAGTCTCAAGTGATTGAGGATCTCGCTGCGATGGAAGGGAGCGTGCCCGGCGCTGCGGGGGAAGTGCGCGTCGGCATCAGTCCGTCCGGTGGCGATGCTGCCGTGAAATTTACCGACTGGAAGAGCGTTGCTGCCGGGGGGGATTTCACCTGCCGGTTTCCGCTCGGTGATCTGCACCCTGGAATCGCGTATTCCGTGGTCACGCAGGGGCGCAGTGCCGAGAGTAGCTCGCCGTCTTGTTCCGTGGAAGGATCCTTTCGGACCGCCCCGAGCGCGGAAACTCCGGCGCACGTGCGCTTTACCGTGGTGACCGGGCAGGACTACCCGCGCCGCGATGATCCGGCGAACGGGCACAAGATCTACCCGCAGATGCAGAAGCTTGATCCGGACTTTTTCGTCCACACCGGCGACATCGAGTATTACGACAAGCCGCAGCCATACGCGGACAACATCGAGTTGGCGCGCTTCAAGTGGAACCGGCTCTATGCGCTGCCGTTTCAGCGGGACTTTCACAACCGCACCGCCAGCTATTTCATGAAGGACGACCACGACACGCTCAAGAACGACTGCTGGCCGGGGCAACGCTATGGCGACCTGACCTGGGAGCAGGGCCTCGCGCTTTTCCCCGAGCAGGTTCCCATGGGCAGGAAGACCTACCGCACCGTCCGGTGGGGTAAGGACCTGCAGGTTTGGTTTGTCGAAGGACGCGATTTCAGGTCGGCCAACAATATACCGGACGGGCCGGAGAAAACCATCTGGGGAGCGGAGCAGAAACGGTGGTTCTTCGAGACGGTCCGGAAATCGGATGCCACCTTCCGGATTCTCATCAGTCCGACCCCGGTGGTCGGACCGGACCGGGGTGGTAAGAATGACAATCACGCCAACAAGGGCTTCACCCACGAAGGCGACGAGTTGCGCAAGTTCATCGCCTCCCAGAAGAACATGTTCGTGGTCTGCGGCGACCGGCATTGGCAGTATGTCTCGCTCGATGCCAAAACCGGCGTGCGCGAGTATTCCTGCGGACCAACGACCAACAAACACGCCACAGGTTTCAGCCTGAAAAATCGCTCTGAGATGCATCAGTATCTGAAGATCCGCGGCGGCTTCCTTCGGGTGGATGTTGATCGGGTCGACGGCACACCGCAGGTTGCTTTCAGACACCACGGGACGGACGGAACTGTCCTCAACGAAGATATCCAGCATGAAAACTAAGCCGCCATTCCAGGCGTCGATTCTGGCATTCGCTATCATCACCCAGTTGGTGTCTCACCTGTCTCTTATACACATCTCCGAGCCCACGAGACCGAGGCTGATCTCGT
>CAJXVQ010000274.1 GCA_913060685.1 uncultured Verrucomicrobiales bacterium | reverse complement strand
TCTACACAGAGTAGATCGTCGGCAGCGTCAGATGTGTATAAGAGACAGATCCACTACCTCTACTCCAAGCAAACAATTTTCGAACGTTTCGGGATCCAGAAACAGATCGATGAGGCTTTCATGCGACAGGTCTGGCTTCCATGCGGAGGCTACATTGTCATCGACGAAACCGAGGCCCTCATCTCGATCGACGTCAACACCGGTCGGAACCGCGGCTCCAAGGATGTTGATAAAATGCTCCTCCAAACCAACGTCGAAGCCGCCGAGGAGGTGGCCCGTCAACTCCGCCTCAGAAACATTGGCGGCCTCGTCGTAGTCGACTTCATCGACATGCGCCACCGCCGTGACCAGCAGACCGTCTACCGCGCCATGAAGGAGCGCCTCAAGCGAGACAAGGCCAAGACCCAGGTCCTGCAAATCTCATCAGTTGGCCTGATGGAGATGACCCGCCAACGTCTCAATGAGAGTTTGCTCGATTCCACTCTCGAACCCTGCCCTTACTGCCAGGGCCGAGCCAGAATCAAGACCACCATGTCCATGAGTATTGAGATTCAGCGCCGACTCAATACCGTCATCCAGCGACAAAAGGAAAACAACGAGGACGGAGACCTTGTCGTCATGGTCAACACAGACGTTCTCAACCGTTTCAAATCAGAGGATTCCAAGATCCTCATGGAACTTGAGCGCTCCCACAGTGGCCGCCTCATCTTCCGCAGTGATGCGAACCTCCACCGGGAGCGATTTGCCATCATTGACGCCAAGTCTGAAAAGCCTATAGTTCAGTATTAATCCGCAACCAAAGCTCACCATGTTGATCCCGATTCTTCGCAGCTTGCTCGTGGGAATCGGGATCTTTCTTTTAGTCCCGATCACCTCTTGCTCCGCCCAAAACGTCGTGCCCCAAAAACCCCAAATCCGTCTCGACGACACTCACTTCCACACCTTTGACGGGGACAAGCTTCCCTACACCAAGTGGATGCCCACGAAAGACCCCGAACTTGTCATCATCGGAGTCCACGGAATCAGCGGAGCGATCTCGGACTACCGTCCTCTTGCGAAGCACGTCCTGTCCGACCTTCCAACGGTTGCGATCTACGGCGCAGAAACCCGCGGGCAAGGAAAAGACCCTGTCAAGGAACGCCGTGGACACATTAATAATCGCGAAGAATGGTTTAAGGATCTCACCTCATTCACAGCCCTAATCCGTAAGAACCACCCCATGGCAAAAATTGTTTGGTGTGGCGAAAGCATGGGCTCGCTCATCGTCCTCCACACCTATGCCAGTTCCGGTGATCGCAAGAATCTCTGTGACGCCATGATCCTCTCTTCGCCGATCACAGACATTCGTAGCGACTTCCCTCGCTGGAAGATCAAAGCTGCAAATATCGCCGGGTTCCTTTTCCCCAAAGCACGAGTCTCGCTTGAGAGCCTCTCCGGAGAGGACGAGGTTCGTGTCACCAAGGACACCATTCACCAGGAACAAGCCGACACCAATTCATACCACATCAAGAAGCACACCCTTCGCCTCCTCACCACTCTGGGGAACATGATGGAGACTTCCCGCAAGGCTTCCCGGAAACTCGATATTCCCCTTCTCGTATTATATGGTGGTGAGGATGTCTTCGCGGACCCGGCCGACGTCGAAAAATTCTTCAACGAACTCCCCGAAAAAGTCGAAGGGACCCGAAAATACTACCCGGAGAGTTTCCACCTCCTCTTCCACGATCACCAAAGCGACAAAGTTGTCGAGGACATCGGAAAGTGGATCAAGAAACTCATTAAGAGGAAGTGATTGAGCAGCGTTGCCCGAGAATTTGTAGGCAACACACCAACGCCAGAATTGCCACCCTCCATGGGAAGATTTACATTAAATGCATGAAATAGTTTGCGTGTTTCAAAATGCGTAATACTCTCATTTGAAACAAAATCGAATGAGTTACGTCAATCTGCGCAAACAAATTATTGCCCTCGCAAACCTGCCCCGTTGTGAGGAACCCATCATCAGCGCTTACCTAAATCTTGAACAACCGATCGAGCTTTTGGTCGAGGAGTTCACGAGCTGGGTCAAAGTAGCCAGCCAAGCTTATCATGGTGATGAGCAGGTCCATTTCATCAAAGCCGCCGAGCGTATCCAGGCTTGGCTTCTGAACCATATGGAAGACGGACGAAGTGCCGCAATCTTCTGCCGCTCCGGTTCGCCCGATTTCTTTCTCCCGCTCACTTTTCAAGTACCGCTCGAGAACTCCTTCCATGCCGATGCTTTCCCCGCGATCTTCCCCCTCGTGGAACTGCGTGACCGTTTCAGCCGATTTGTTGTGGTGATGACCAATCGCGACTCAGCCCGGATCATCGAGCTGAATCTCGGGGAAACCTCACTTGAACTCCTCGCCGAGCGGCCTGAAGCCAATGAACGCCATGGACGGGAATGGACCCGGGAACACTACAATAGTAACACTCGGGAACGGAACACAAGATTTGTCGCAGAGAAGGTCGAGATCATCGAGCGTCTCATGAGCAAACGTGGGCACAATGCCCTCATTATGGTTGGAGAGGCTCAGTATGTTAATCGCCTCAAGTCAGCTCTCCCTGAGCATCTTGCCGAAAAAGTCGTGGATCAGATCCGAACCGGCTTTAGTGATCAGCGGGTTCAGTGCGTTCTCGAGGACGCCATCAAAAGCTACCTTCAGGTCGAAAACGACGAGTCAGAAACAGCGGTAAAGCATCTCTTCCGGGCTCATCGGACAAACCATCTTGGGCTCTTTGGAATTGCCGCAACTGCCCGGGCTCTTCAAATCGGCCAGGTCGAAGAACTCATCATCTCGAGCACTCTCTGCCATACCGACCGTGAGGTTCTGGTCCGTCTTGCAAGCCAGCACAGTGTCCCCATCGAAACAGTGCGAAACTCCGAGCTACTGGACGAGCAGGGCGGGGCCGGTGCCATCCTGAGATACGCGTCCCCCTCCTACATCACGAATCTCTCCGAAGTCCCTGCTTAAATTCACAACATCGAAAGGTTGATTTCACTTGAAACCGGTAAGATCATCTTCGTCAACTGACTGGAAATTACTGCCGTAACAGCCTCCACCAAAATAGTGGGGGCTTCTTTTTCCATGAACTAGACTTGAATCCTCACGAATTTTAAAGCATGCAACCAGCTTCCAACAATCAACCGACAATGAGTTCCCAGCACACGGAAACAAGCACCCCTCAGTGGACCTTTCTGACAAACCACTTCCACATCATCGTCAGCCTATCGAGAACTCCGAATTCCCGGATCAGAGATCTCTCCGATGAGGTTGGAATCACCCAAAGAGCGGTCCAACGAATTCTAGCCGAACTCGTGGAAGACAACGTCCTGAAAGTCCGCAAGGAAGGACGCCGAAATCACTACACCATCAATCGAAGAAGGCGCCTTCGACACCCCCTTGAAAACAAGCACAGCATCGGGGATCTCCTTGAAATTCTGAGCTGATCGGGAAGATACGACCGGGACAAACAACGTCTCGCCAAATGAAAGGCCGCCTTTTAAACTCCCTCCCATGGTAGCAGGCGGCAAACGAAAGGTGATCAGTAGTATCACCGTTCACAAATTTTTAGAGAGTCATGGCGACGATTTGGAACTCAGCATTGAGAATCCCGTCATTGGTTTGGATCGGCGCATTGAGGAACCAGCTGTCAACAGACCCGGGCTCGCCTTGGCAGGTTTCATCGACTACTTCGCCAAGAAACGAATCCAGGTTCTTGGCAACTCCGAGAACTCCTATCTGGAGAAACTCTCCGACCAACTTCGTGTCGAGCGTTTCACTCTCCTTTGTGAGCAGGATATTCCATGCATCGTCATCGCGAGAGGTCATCAACTTGCCGCTCCTTTGCTCGAGGTCGCTCGCGCTAAAAACATCGCCGTCTTCCACACCCCACGGCCCACCATGTCGCTCCTCAACGCCGCGACCATTAAACTGGAGCAAGATTTTGCACCACGCACCACCCTTCATGGTTGCATGGTGGATTACCGGGGAATTGGCGTGCTCATGATGGGAAAAAGTGGCGCAGGTAAAAGTGAAACGGCCATCGGCTTACTTGAGAAAGGTGCGGCACTGGTCGCTGACGACTCCATCATGCTCAAGCAGGTCGGGAACGAACTCACAGCTTCTGCCAAAGACTTCGCCCGAGGCTATTTGGAGATGAGGGGCATCGGGATCATCAATGTCGCCAACCTCTACGGACTCTCCGCAATCCGTCCGGAAAAACGACTCGATCTTGTCGTCGATCTCAAACCCGCAACCGATCTCAATAAAGTCGATCGCATTGGGATCTCTCAAAAGAAATTCCGAATTCTAGATGTCGATGTCCCGCTCGTTGAAATTCCGGTCGCAGCAGGCCGCGATACCGCCCGCCTCATCGGAGTTGCCGCCCTCGACCTCCAGCTCCGCCGCATCGGTTACGATATGGCAGATGAGTTTAATCAGCGCCTCCTCGCTCAAATGAACGTCCGTTCTGATGAGTGAGGACAAAGCCTGGTGGGTCTATCTCATCCGCTGCCGGGACCAAACCCTCTATTGCGGAATCACCACCGATGTCTCAAGACGTTTTAACGAACACCAAAGTCAGAGCCCGAAAAGCGCCAAATATCTGCGCGGGCGGACCCCGCTCACTTTGGTTTATCAATGTGAAACCGGAGGCCATGCGGAAGCCTCACGCGAGGAATACCGCATTAAGCAACTTTCCCGATCACAGAAGGAAATGCTCATCGCGGACGCAGGCCCCAACCTGGCGGATCAAGAGATCGGAGAGATTTAAGTTTCGAAGTGCAAGTTTATGACCAGCTTGATATTTCACCCCGTCCATGAACACACGCATCGCACTCTTCTTCCTCCCGCTTCTGGGACTTCTCACCCAATGCTCATCAACGAACTCCGCCCCGGCCCCTCTTCCCACTCTCTCCAGTCCCTCGCTGGAAAAAGCGTGGGGGGCACCCGGAATAGTCCAAACGGCAAGCGGCTACACCATGACCTATGCCAATCCGGTGAATGGAAAAGAGAAGCTCACCATCACAGGCTCACGTGAGCTCATGTTCTTTCTCTACTATCCTCCGAATCTCAAAGGAACTGACATCATCAATGGCGTCGCCACAGAAGTAAGCGAACCTCAGATTTGGAAGAAATCACTCATCGCCGGTCAGTCGGTAAAGTGGTATCGCGCTTCCCTGCCCACCGCAGATCGAGGAGGGGTATTCAAAACTCTGGGCACAGGACTCAAGGACAACTCCGGTAGCAGCGGTAGCTATCGCATCGTAGCCGAAGGGACCAAAAAACAGATGCAGATCTGGCTTTCCGAGTTAGGATTCGGTTTATAATGACCGCACCTAAAACCGCCCTTATCACAGGAGCCAATGGAGGCATTGGCTCCGCTCTTGCCCGTAAACTTTCAGCAGGCGGCACCCGTCTTGTTCTCGCAGGGCGAAACCAGGAGGCCCTCACCTCTCTTGCATCCGAACTTGGTGCGAAAGCTCTCATCTGTGATTTCACCCATCCGGATCAAGTCGCAGCGACAATCAAAGACGCGATCGTCGAACTCGGGGAAATCGAGGCCGTCGCCCACTGCATTGGATCCATCTTGTTGAAACCCGCACACCTCACTTCGGTTCAGGATTGGCAGTCCGTCATGGACACCAATCTGAACTCGGCCTTCTACCTGCTGAGTCAGTTGGGTCGACCGATGAGCAAAACCGGTGGATCCATCGCTTTCGTGACCTCGGTCGCTGCTGAAAAAGGACTCTCCAATCACGAAGCCATTGCATCAGCCAAGGCAGGCCTGGCCGGACTCACCCGCTCCGCGGCCGCAACCTATGCCAAGAGCCAGCTACGGGTGAATTGCGTCGCACCAGGCCTCACCGACACCCCACTGGCTGCGCCCATCATCAATAATGAATCTGCGCGTAAGTTCTCGGAAGCGATGCATCCCCTCGGCCGACTCGGCACCGCCGAAGAAATTGCCAACGCCCTCTACTTCCTACTTTCTCCCGAGAACACCTGGATCACCGGACAATCACTCTCGGTTGATGGTGGCCTCTCCTCCCTCCAGACCAAGTAGAGGGCCGTCTAGCCTCCGTGCCAGTGCAGCTTCTTGCGCAGCGTTTCGTAAAAAGAATGCCCGGGAAGCCTGACCAACCGGAGGCTTTCCTCGTGGCAACTGACTCTCACCACGCTGTCCTTTTCGATTCTCAAAATATCGCGACCATCCACGGAAAAGAGAATGGGTTCCTCGCCGTTCCCCGTCGGTGAAAGCTCAATCACCGAATCTTGCCCGACCACCAAGGATCGATTGCTCATACTGTGGGGACAGATTGGTGTGATCACAAAAACTCCTGCGTGAGGCCCCAGCAGCGGCCCCCCTGCAGCCATGGAATAGGCAGTGGAACCCGTCGGAGTCGCCACGATCAATCCATCGGCCCGATAATGGTTCAAGAGTTCGCCATCCACACGAGCCTCCAATGAGACGAGACGACCCGTTTCACCACGCATCAGCACCGCTTCATTGAGGGCCAGAAACTCGTGCGCCTCGCCGCCCTCTTCAATCATCTCCACCTTAAGCATACTCCGCTCCACAATATTCATCTCGCCTTCGGCCAAGTGATCCACCAGCAGGTCGATTTCCTCGTCGGTGCAGGCGGTCAAAAAACCAAGAGTCCCAATGTTGACCCCCGCAATCGGCATCGCACTCGGCCCCATTCGGTGGAGTGTCTCCAGGAGGGTTCCATCTCCACCCAGCGAAATCACAAGATCTGCTCCGCTCGCAAAATCAACCTCCCCCACCTCGCCAAGCAAGCACGCCGTCTCATTCTCCAATACCACCTCGATTCCCTGCTTGAGCAAACTCTCACGCACGTTGCTCACCGCAGTTGGGGCTTCTGGCTTTCGGGGATGAGCGACAATGGCAACCTTCACGGGCAAGACGGTATCATTCACGACGAACTCCCGCAATCGTTCCTTGCCTCTCAGCCTTCTCAAAGACATCGTTCTGCCATGCCGCTCACCCCGGATGAAACCGACCGCTACCTGCGCCAGACCATGCTCGCTGAACTCGGCGAAGCCGGTCAGGAACGGCTCAAGAACTCCTCCATCCTCTGCATCGGAACGGGAGGACTCGGCTCCCCCGCGCTGCTCTACCTCGCTGCCGCCGGCGTTGGAAAAATCGGCATCATTGACCCTGACCAAGTCGACAGATCAAATCTTCATCGTCAAATCCTTCACGACACCGATCGCGTCGGCACCCCCAAACTCGAAAGCGCCCGCGCGCGCCTCCTCCAAATCAACCCACACGTTGAAGTCGTTTCTCTTCCCGGCCGTTTCGAGCCCGAAAACTGCCTCGACCTTCTCGCTCCCTACGACGCCATCCTCGATGGCTCCGATAATTTCACCACCCGCTTCGCCGCCAACGACGCGGCCTACTTCCTCAAGAAGCCACTCATTCACGGCGCCATCTTCCAATTCGAAGGCCAGGTCACCGTCTTCGCCCCGCACCTCGGCGGCCCCTGCTACCGCTGCCTCCTTCCCGAGGCTCCGCCCGAAGGTGCCGTCCCGACATGAACCGAAGCCGGTGTCCTGGGCGTGCTCCCGGGAATCATAGGAAGCCTCCAGGCCATGGAAGCGATCAAGCTCCTGGCCGAACTTGGAAAACCGCCCCTCGGCCGTCTCATTCACTACCGGGCCCTCACCACGGCCTTTCGCGAAATCAAAATTAGACGCGATCCCAATTGCCCGCTCTGCAGCGAAAACGCCACCATCACACAACCTTTCAACGATCAAAAAGAAATGACTCCACTTCCCGAAATCACCACTCTCGAACTCCGTCAAATCCTCGCCGATGGCTTCGAGGGAATCCTTCTCGATGTCCGTGAACAAGACGAATACTTCATGGCTCACATCGACGAAGCCCAGCTCCTACCTCTCTCCGGCTGGCCCGCCGTAGCTGCAAACCTCCCCAAAGATGTCAAATACCTCGTCCACTGTGCTGCCGGCATGCGGAGCGCACGGGCAGGAGAGTGGATGCTCCAAAACGGCTTCGCCGACGTCACCAACGTCACAGGCGGCATGAAACAGTGGCTTCAGGAAGAACCATCCGAATAGATCCGGCCGCCCGCTTGTTCACCAACCGCCAAGGTCCCTTTCCTGATCCGATTTTTCAGGATTTCCGCTTCCAGTCCATCGCTCACACCGAGTTCTTCGATCTCCTTCAACCAGATTTGCTCGTTCTTGCTAAAAAGACGGACCAAGGCATTCCCCAACAAAGATTCTACAAGGCTCTCCCTCTCCATTTTGTTCAGGCAGTAAACCAAGGTCTTTCGCATCTCACGAGACTGTTGAGGTTCCCAATAGGAAAAAGGGCTCATAGTGATCCTCTCCGGCAGCAATTCAGTGTGATCCCTGAGCCAGCTTCTCACCGCCGCCGGTGCACGCGAATGCCAGAAAGAAACTGCAGACGCCAACGTCGCTGTCACTTTGGCTTCCGAAAAACAGAACGCACGACCAAATAAAAGCGCTTCCCTTCATCGAAATTGACCTATCAATTTCCACCTTAAAAAGCAACTCAATAGCGACAGCGCATTGCGCCAAGTAGAATGACACCGAAGGAATCCTGAAACGGATCATGGTAAA
>CAJXVQ010000273.1 GCA_913060685.1 uncultured Verrucomicrobiales bacterium | reverse complement strand
CAGCGTCAGATGTGTATAAGAGACAGCCGCCTCCCCTTGCCCGTCCTTGCCAAGACCGGCAATTGTCGCTTCGATTGCCAGCAACACTGCCAGTTCCGGATCGCTTTGGCTAATGTCCACCGCTTTGAGCGCGAGCGCGCGAGCCTCGGCTTTAATCGTCGCTTTGAGCGCGAATCCCTCGGACCGAACGGCAGCTTCATTGGAATGATTTGCTTCCTTTTCAGACTTTCGAGCCTTCTTGGCTGAGTCATAGGTAAAAACCGCCATCACACCAAGGACCAGCGCCGCCACCGTGGCCACACAGCCTGCCCGCTTCATTCGCCGTATCTTTGCCTCACGCAGCTCTTCCTCCGCCGCCTTCTCCCTCTCTCTCAACATCGCCTCGTCCTTGCGCCGGAGTTCCTCCATCTGCTCGCGTTCCCGTCGGGACTGCCGGCTGCGGGTCACCGTCCGCGTCAGCACATCGTGCGTCAGCTCAAAATGCGGAATCCCCAGACGCATCTCCTTGCGCAACAAACGGCTGTCTATCAGATGCTCCACCTCAACCGCAGTCAGACCGCAGGCCACCGCCTCCTCCACCGGCACCGCGGTGCGGAAGCCGCCCCCCGTGACCAGCCTTTCCTCAATGAAGGCACGATCTGTCGGCGTCATTCCTTCGAGGCAGCGCTCGTAGAAATCATCCAGGATACGCTCGCCGGACGTCTGCACTTGCTCCAGCGTGATTTTGTTCCCGCCCTTGCGGATCCGCTGCAGGTTCAGCTCGCTGCACACCAGACTTAGCAAGGCAGGCTCCACCTGAAGCCCCTGGAAATCCGCATTCCCGTTCGCCGTAGACTCCAGCCGGGGATCCGTCTCGTTCGCCGCCGAGACGAAACGCACGATGTTTCGCGCCACGCCCTTGTCCACCAGCACGCCTCCCGGCTTCAATACTGCCTCCAGAGCTTGCACGCCCGTCATCGGTTTCAACGCGTGCCGATTGTGCATCACCGATGGCATGTCCTTACGCAGGTCATCCAGCCGGGAAACAAAATCCTCGCGAAGGCTGATCATCACCTTGTAAGGCCGGTCGCCATAGCCCGCTGGCAGTTTTGCCTCACCGGATTCCACCCGCTTCCGGACGCGCCCGGGGATGTGGTTCTCCACCAATCCGCAGAGTTCCTCCAGGAATGCCACGATCTCCGGCCCGTTGCCGCCAATCGTGAAAAATTCCTCGAACTGGTCGAACACCAGCACCGGCGTCACGGGCTGGTTCTTCGGATCCCAGAACACCACCCGGTGCAGATACTCCCAGAAATCCTCGTCCTCAACCCCCAACGCCTCATTGAGCACCTCCACCTCCATCCCGTACTGGTTCGCCGCCTCCCGGACCGCCGCACGAATCTGCCGCGCGTAGCCGGATTTACCCGAATGCTCGAGGCGGATCCATACCGGCAGGCAGCGCTCCTTCCTCAGCTTTGGAAAAAGCCCGGCCTTCAGCAACGAAGATTTTCCCGTCCCCGAGCGGCCAAAAAGCACGGTCAACACCTCCCGCCGCACCAGCCGAAGCAGATCCTCCGTGTCCTGCTCCCGACCGTGAAAAATATCCCGGTCCTCCTCGCTGTACGGCACCAGCCCGAGCCACGGCCGCACCCCGCCATCCGCAGTGGGCGGGACTTTCACAAGGCCCTCCTTTCCCTCCGCCGGTCGCGGATGCGGTCCCGGGTCACGTTCACGACCTCATCCAGCCGCGACACAGGCAGCATTTGTCCGTCGCGGAATTCCTGCGGGATGCCCTCAGCCTTCGGGTTCGTGTCGTCCACAATCACCGGCAGAAAAAACGGTAGCGTCTTCGGACGGAACTCCGCCGCCTCGATCGCCTTGTTCCACTCGAACCGATAGAACTCCGGATGCGCGTGCCTCTCGATCGAGTGCTGCGAGATCAGAGGCACGAACGCGAAGCAATTGAAGATGTGGCGCGCGATCTTCCGCTCGTAACGGTCGCCCGGTGACAGGTTCGTCTCGTCGAACCAGACGTCGATCCCAGCCTTGCGGAAACGCGCCGCCACCTCGCGCGCCATGTCCCGATCATTCCTCAGGAAACTGATGAAAACGGAATCCGCGGGCATGTCCGGCGGCTCCTCGCCAGCCGTCGGCTCCGGCTCATGACCCGGGTCGATTTCCTTACCAAACTTCGCGGTCCACCGCTTGTGCAGTTCCGCCACGAATTCCGACGCCCCGCCTTTGCCGCAAACCTCCGTCCGTTTTCGCTTCAGGAAGCCGACCAACTCCTTGTCCTGCCAAGTCAGTTCGTCCGCCAGAAATCCGGACACGCCCACCGTAAAAAGTTCATCGCCCTTGGCCGCCGCTAGAAAGAATCGCGTCAGCCAGCCCGGGAAACTGCACCCCAGCGTCAGCAGCCGCTTGTTGCGGAACTGGTCAAACAGGTTGTGCGGTCGTAGGTCGCGCGATTGCAACCGGTGCGCGTATTCCAGGATGTCCTCGTCCGTCACCGAGAAATCATTCATCGGGTTCACCTTGCCGAAGAAGTGGAAGATCGCCGGCCCGTCCTCCGCACGAAAATCATCCGGCAGGTCCACCACCTTCTCCATCTTGCAGTACGAAAACGACCGCGTCCGGTTGGCGCCACGCACCTCGTCGAGCGCTTGTTCCATCAACGTGTCAAACGTCGTCGAGACAAACAGCTCGAAATGCCTGATCTCCGCGAGTTGCCGCAACGGTTCGGGCACCGGCCAGTCACGCCCTTCCAGGATGGACCGAATCTGATAGTAGATCTCGTCTTTTTCATAACGCTTCCGGTCTGTCGGCTGCTGTTCCTGAAATGCCCCCACCACCTCATGGAAACCGGGATGTTCCGGCAGTCCTTCCAGATCCAACCGTTTCACCAACTCCCGCGCCAGATAGTCGTGGAGAGTCAGCGTCTCACCATCCACCTCCATCACCAAAAGTTCCGGGCCGATCACCGGCACCACCTGGTGACCTTGGATATCCGCGAGCAGACGTTCCCAATGTCTCTCCTCAAGATTCATGATTACTAAAACATAAGAACTGATGCCGTCCGTGACAAGACACTTCGGGGAATAATTCATCGGGAAAATAATTCCCGGCAGCCCCCTCCCGGAGAAAAACATCGATGAAACGGGCCTTCGCCCGCGCTGCTGATCGGGATCGGCGGCGAGCTCAAGTCGTCAACCCAAAATAAGTCCAGCAGGCCGGGCAACTCAGCTTCGTCTTGACCCCGGGAGAACAGAAATTCGCATAAGAGTTCACCCTTGATGAAAAATTGCTCATCAGTACATTCCAATTGAAACTTAGAATTCATGATGTAAATATCAGAATCTTTTATGAACATTTCCGCCCCCGTATTTACCCTCACTCTCATTGCTCACTCGCTCACCCAAGCCGCTGAGCCTCTTTTATCATGGAACGACACCGCACCAAAGAAGGAGATCATCTCTTTCGTTGAAAAGGTCACAAAGAAGGAATCCCCCGACTTCGTGCCAATCCCCGAGCGAATTGCCACCTTCGACCATGATGGCTGCCTCTGGGCGGAGCAGCCGATGTATTTCCAGGCACTCTTTGCTTTTGACCGCATCAAGGCGCTCGCCCCCCAACATCCTGAATGGAAGGATAAAGAACCCTACGCTTCGGTTTTGAAGGGCGATATGAAGAAGGCTCTCGCTGGCGGGGAAAAAGCCCTCCTCGACATCGTGATGGCCACCCATGGCGGAATGACCACCGAGGAATTCGATAAGATCGCGACCGATTGGATCAAAACAGCGAAGCATCCAACGACCGGCAAACTCTACTCAGAGATGGTCTATCAGCCCATGCTCGAACTGTTGGACTATTTGCGCAAAAACGGTTTTAAGACCTTCATCGTCTCTGGAGGCGGTATTGATTTCATGCGTCCCTGGGTCGAGGAAGTCTATGGCATCCCACCTGAGCAAGTTGTCGGCAGCAGCATTAAGACTGAATTTAAAATGCGAGACGGAAAGCCGGTCATCGTGCGCCTTCCCAAGATGAATTTCATTAACGATAAAGAAGGCAAGCCGATCGGCATTCAATCCCATATCGGACGCCGCCCCATCGCATCCTTCGGCAATTCGGATGGAGACTTGCAGATGCACCAGTGGACCCAGGCCGGCAACGGAGCACGCTTCAGTCTCTACGTCCACCATACCGATGCGGACCGCGAATGGGCCTACGATCGCGACTCGCACATCGGGAAGCTCGACAAGGGCCTTGTTGAAGCCAAAGAAAAGGGCTGGACGATCGTCGATATGAAGAAGGACTGGAACAAGGTCTTCTCATTTCAAGATTGATCACCCGGGAGACAGAGAAAGATCGTGGATTTTCTCTGAAGAAGAAAAGTCAAAAGCTAGAAAAAACACTCCCGATTCCAGGGACACCAGGATTTGTGATTGGGAGAGACCCACGTTCTATTTTCATGGATCGATTCAATCTCAAAGGTTGATTTCTCAATCTTAATCACTGGAGATCCGATTCTTGATAGTGGGTTGCTCTTTTTGAAATCTCACCCCGAATCCGTCGCACTGATTCTTCACCCACCGGCGAGGCCTTGTTCCCCCAGCTGTTTCGAATATAGGTGCTGACATCGGCAATCTGTTCATCCGTCATGATCGCTTCAAATGCCAGCATCGGGATCTTTGGTTGATACTTCTTTCCCGAGACCTTGATCTCGCCCTGCATCCCCTTTAAGACAATCTTTGCAATGACATCGGGAGGGCCTGTCACCCAATCAGATTTGGCAAGAGGCGGCCCCATGTCCAGCAGGCCCCGACCATCCTTCCCATGACAGGAGAAACAATTCACCAGATAGATTTTCTTGCCACGGTGATAGCTCTTCAAATACTGATCCTGCAGTTCCGGGGGCAGCTCCCGGTTGACCTTTTTACTTCTCAAGTAGGCACCTTGGATGACCTTCTGCTGATCTGAATCAGGAATCCGTGCCATCCACTCCTCAACATGCTCAGCGGAGCCGCTCAAAAGCGTTGGGACCAGGAAGGGCTTGCCCGCCCATTTCATAGAGGCCTTCACCAGAAACACCTGCGCGTCGACCTGGCTGAAATTCGCCAGACGTTGATACAGGTAATAAGAAGATCCATCGAACACCCTGGGAGTCGCTTGAATCAAGGCTCGCATCAAGCCATCGGAATTCGCAAGCCGCCACGAGAGCCGGGCGGCATGCATTCGAAGATCACGATCCCCATGGGACAGGGCACTTAAGACATGCTCCTCGGAGAGCTGCCCGATTCCTTCGAGCGTCCACAAGGCCTGGATCTTACCGGGGATTGAATCCGTTTCCCGGTAGACCGCCGCAACCGCAGCCTTGGTATTTGGCGGATTGTTGTCGACGAGGATTCGTTGTGCAGTGTCTCTCATCCACGGATTTCCGCTGGTCAAAGCGGCCGCCAATTGGGTGACGTCCCGGGTCGCAAACGGCTTCCAGGCAGCCGGCTTTTTTCCTGTTGCCGCCAGACGATAAATTCGCCCCAAGCCCGTGGGCGTTTCCAGATCGTTCTTCTCAATGAACGTCTTCAGATGCGCACTCATAAAAAAGCGATGCTGTGAGATCCCGTGATACATATCGGCCACATAAAGGGAACCATCCGGGGCCGACTGCAGATCCACCGGCCGGAATCGCGTGTCGGGGCTGGCTAGAATTTCCTGGTCTGCATAGACGTTTTTCCCGAAGGGTATGCCCTCTTCCCGCCGGACCTTGATCGCCTTGATGAAATGCATTCCGGGATCAGCAACGAAGGCATTGATGCCTTTGCCAAAATGATCTCCACGATAATAAAAATGGCTACAGGCGGCAGTGCATCGAATGGCAAAGCCATTTTCATCAATGTCACAATCTTTCGCTTCGAGGTAACCATCTCGAATGTCCCTCGATCGCCTGACCGGAAAAACGGCCTGTTCACAGGCCTTGATGTTGAAGCAATGGTCCTGAATCAAATTATACTCCGTCGCGAGCTGCGACATTCTTAAATTCAGGTTTGCGTTTCTCAGGAAAAAATTGGGACTGAAAATCTCTGCTCTCAAGAGAGTGTTCTGCTGGCCATGATAAAGCCGCCCGTGGTTGTCAGTGGACAATCCGTATTGGCCGCGAAATTCCGTGCGCTCGATCAGCCACTTGCCATCCACTTCCTTATAACGGTAGTTGTTTTTGGCGTTGTAATACCAGTTATCAATCGCCCGGACCAAGCCATTCGGTTTGTGCTCCACGCTATGCCCTGTCGAGTAGCCATCATCGACAACAACGGTCTCGCCCGCCTGGTCATTAACTCCGACCACCGTGTGATAGAGCTTCTGGTAATCCGCCCACAGAATTCCATCCTTATGAAATGCGATCGCCCGGGGCTCCACAAGGCCGTCCAAAAACACTTTGGACTTGTCCATCCTGCCATCGCCGGTCGTGTCCTCCAGAATGCTAATCCGGCCAAGCTTATCGAGTTCCCTGGTCCCGTTGAGATTGTTCATGTAACCGACCATCTCCACCACCCAGAGGCGACCGAGATGATCAAACCGCATCACAACCGGATTGATGACATGGGGTTCCGCCGCAAACAGATTCAGTTCAAACCCGTCAGCCACATGCATCTTGCTGATTGCTTCAACGGGGTCGAGGACCGGCCCATTGATTTCCGGTCGAATGTAGCCAGTCTCTTTTCCCGACTTCGTATCTTCCGCCAACTCCCGAAGCATGATCTCAGCCATTCGCGAACCCAGGGTCAACTGGGCTTTTGTGTCGAAATGAGTGTTGTCCTTCAGAGTGCTGAGCGCGTCGGTATTGATGAGGTGGACATGCGCGTCTTCCGCCGCGACCACCTCCTGCGCTGCTTGCACCGTCTTGGCCTGATCAAAATTCCAGGGAGTCTTCTTCAGGAGGCTTGAGGAAATCCGTCCCATGACGATCGGGAGGGCGGCCTGACCGGACTGCTTTCGCACACCGGCAACCAGGAGTTTCAGGTTTGCTTGATACGCCTCCGCCATCTCCACAGTTTCCGAGTCCGACTCGCCCTGCATCCAGAGCATCCCGGCGACTTCGTAATCGACGCCCGCCTCGTCGAGTTGCGCTGTTGCGTTGCGGAAATTGTGAATGAACCTTTGATACATTCCCTTCCCGGGAATCCATTGGGTATGAAGCTTTGTTCCACCGGCCGAGGTCTTGGTAAGCGCGATGGTGTGATCGGGATAAGCTTTGGCAAGGCGGTGGGCAAAGGCCATTTCCGGACCAAATTGTTGGCGACGGGCAATCGCCATCGAGTCCTGGGTCAGGGAGACCCATGATTTTTTCCGGTTGTCCCAGGTGACCACGTTTGGCGGATGGACCTGATACGCCGCCGGAAGTTCCTCCCCGCGACCACAGCCATCCATGTTCGACTGGCCGCCCAGAAGGAAGAGCTTCACCGGACCGTTACCAATTTCGGCCGCTGAAACCGGAGAATAAACCACCCCGAGCATGAGAGCTACAAACATTCCGACGACATGCATTCCTGATCTGACTTTCTTCATCATGATTCTCATTGGGGGTCCCCCACACGAACTATTGACGGGACGATTCTGTCAGGCGCTCAAGCGTCTCGGAAGCACCGATTTCCATCCTGTCAGCCAGGGCGATCAAGCTAGAGAGAAAAGCGGAGCGAACTGGTAGAACCACCATGGCGATTAGCCTTTAGCGATTAGCTCTTCGCCTTCTCGCGGTGCGGTCGACCGGGCTAATAGCTAAGAGCCAAACGCTAATAGCCGACGTCGTAAACCCTGTAGTTCCTTAGTTTCCCTTGATCGCCCTGTCCCGTCACCCAGAATAAGCACACCTCTCCCTTTTCCGAACTTCGTTCCCGTCCTTTCGTAGGGGATCGTCAGGATTCGTCCTAAGTCCCGGTTCCGTTTACGTGGCAAAATCCCGGGTTCTCAAACTCCTCCCCCCTGAGCCCGGCGACCTTCACTGGAAACATGAAAGAGAGTTGAAGCCCGATCAGCTTTCACGACAGCCTGCAAGGCAGGTAATAATGGCATCGCACCCAGACGACAGCCCTGCTAGATTCATCAACATGAGAAAACATCTTCTGGCGATCGCTCTGCTTTTAGGAGCTGGTTCCGGCTTTTCCATCGAGCCCCACCCCGACGCGGTGCCAAACTCCAAAACGCCGGGCGAGGTCGACATCGCGGCCAACGTGAAGTTCGTCGTCCCAAACCCGAAGTCACTTCCCGGAATTGTTCTCGATGAAACCGATGCCGTCCTTAAGGGACAGTGGCAATACTCGACCCACACCCCACCCTATGTCGGCATTGGCTATCTCCACGATCAGAAGTCGGGCAAGGGGAAAAAATCGGTGACCTGGACACCGGATTTCCCGAAAGCCGGGAAGTACGAGGTTCGTGTGTCCCACTGCTACAATCTGAGGCGCTCGACCACCACGCCCGTCACCATTATCCATGCGACCGGCAGTACAACGATCCGGATCAATCAGCAGAATATTCCAAAACACGGAAAACTCTTCCGCTCACTGGGAGTGTTTGAATTCAAGAAAGGAAAGGCCGGCTCTGTGACCATTTCCAACGAGGGAACCGACGAAAAATATGTCCTGTCTCTTATACACATCTGACGCTGCCGACGATCTACTCTGTGTAGA
>CAJXVQ010000272.1 GCA_913060685.1 uncultured Verrucomicrobiales bacterium | reverse complement strand
AGATCAGCCTCGGTCTCGTGGGCTCGGAGATGTGTATAAGAGACAGCTCTCAGACTCCCTCGAATACCGCGTGATATGAAATAACCCGAGTTCCTTCTTGTCTGTTGGTTTGGAGTCCCCCAAAAAAATATGGACCCTAACCAACTTGATACTTCAGCTCGTTTTTTCGTACCCGCACTTGATCTCATTGAGCCAATTCCATCGTATCGCAATTGCCCCTCTTTGTCAGATCAACAATGGCTCAAGCTTGGTGTTTCCAGAGTCATCTCTGCCTCGGAAAGTGGAAGAGGTTTCCTGCAAGGACTCATCAGTCAGAGCGCGAATGTTCCCAGAGGAAGTCACTTTTTTGAAATCCTAAAGAGTAACCGTCGCCTCGCCTTGTGTGCTGAACTTTCCGATGCACTCGCAGTCCAAGCAGAGGGTGTTCTACCTGATGTGCTCTCTCAATTTAAGTGCCTTGAGGGGTTCGAGATAAGAGCGGGCGATGGTCATTGGCACAGGGCGGCCAGCTTTGATCCAACCAAAATTTCATGATTATTTCCCGCAGTAATTGCAGAAACTTTCTTGATTTCGTTGTTTCGGCATCTCAAGGTCCGCCTCATGCCCAAGCCGCGATTGATCATTCCGCACAGTTCTGATGGAACTTTGCCTGATCTGGCCATCTACCACACGACGTCCCGGGTGGTTCATCGGCAATTTTTATTTCAAGCAGAAGAAAAAGAGCAGTTCAGGATTCTGATGCGGATGTACGAACGCTTTAGTGGTTGCCGGGTTCTCTCTTATTGCGTGATGACGAACCATTTCCATCTCCTGCTCGAAGTCCCTCCCCCACCTTCCGACGGCGAATTTGGGATCTCGGAGGAAGAGTTGATTCATCGGCTTGGTGGGCTTTATTCGCGGGCGTACGTGGCTGGGGTGAAAGTCGAAATTCTGGAAGCCCGGATGATTACAGAAGGAAAACGCGAACACTTCTCGCGCCTCAACAAGGATGATCAAAAGAAGGAAATGGCCTATGGACGGGCGGAACTTGCGGCCATCTTTGAACGCTACACCAAGCGGATGCACAGTCTGAGCGAGTTCATGCGGGGGCTTCTGCAGCGCTATACCCGATGGTTTAACAAGCAACACGGAATGCGAGGAACTCTTTGGGAAGATCGCTTTCACAGTGTCATCGTGCAGAGCGGGGTGACGTCGAGGACAATGGCAGCTTACATTGATCTCAATCCGGTTCGGGCCGGCATCTGCAAAGACCCTGCGATTATCGATGGAGTTCCTACGGCGAAGCAGTGGGAGGAGGTCGTGGGGCGTCGAAGGCCCAAAGTGGTCTTGTGCGTGCGCTCCGGGGACGCGAAGGCCATGCGGGAACTTCGCGAGCCTGGGCCCAAGGGGGAATCTCAAAGGAGTATCGCAAGCTCCTCCTCACCAACGGAAGCGAGCAGACAGAGAATTGTTCAGACGGGCGGAAGCGGACACATCGAAAGGGAATGGATCGGGAGGTGGCCGAGAAGGAGAAGGATCGGTTGAAAAATGAACAAGCACGAGATCTCAGAATCGCCAAGGCGGTTCATTGCAAAGTCCGCTATTTCAGAGATGGCGCGGTGCTTGGAAGCAGAAAATTCGTCAATGATTTCTTCGAAAGCCAGAGGGATTGTTTTAGTCCAAAGCGAAAAGACGGAGCACGAAAAGCACGCGGATCCCTGAAGGACCTTGCAGGAGAGATTTGGAGTCTCCGCGATCTTAAGGATGGATAAGAACCCACTGAAGCAGCCGATCAAAGAGTGGATCCCCGACGACAACCCGGGCCCGAATTGAGAAAAAGGGTCAGCATATTAAGCCAGCCAGCTCACTCCCAACGCCTTACTCGAGCGTCAGGATGGTCAGGTCATTCCGTCATCGTAACTCATTCGCAGCATCAGGAAGTCCCGCCATTTTCGAGCCGGATTTGAGAAGAGAATCACCCCGGGCTTATCACCGTTGGCCCAGCGGTAGCGCCGAATGGAGGCCTGACACCGGGGTTCGAGCAATGCCGGATCTCGACGAAATTAGCTAAAGGTCTGGCCACCATCCTTGGAGATGGAGACCCCGCGGTGGAACTCGTCGACCCCGTGATTGCGGCTGTTCAACATGACGTCACCGTTCTCAAGTTCAACGGCCTCGCATTCGTTGAGCCCGTGATCCGTTTGGGCTCCGATTTGCCAGGTCTCGCCATGATCGTCACTATACAGGATATGGCTGTGGTGAGTCTTCGCCCCCCCGTCAGGTAAGCGCGTGTGATCGCAGGGAATAATCAGACGACCTTTGTGCTTGCCGCGTTGCAGCTGGATACCGGCACCGGGGCCGGTTGCGTACCAACTCCAGCCCTTCTGTTTAGCGGATGGTGTGATATCTTTCGCATTGGCCCACGTCTTACCATCGTCGTCTGAGTAGGTGACAAAAACCCGCCTTGAATCCTCGCCGAAGCCGGCCTTCATCTGGCTTTCGTGAACCTTGTGGCTGTTCCAGGTTTGTAAGCTCCAGATCCTGCCCGTGGACTGATCGACGACAGGGCAGGGATTGCCGGCGACGTTGTCCTGTTCGTCGAAGACGATGTAAACTTATACAGGCCATTCAGAACGAATGCTTGGTCGTCTTTCCCATCGCCTGCTCGAGATGACCGGCCGACGATCGCCCCGTGGCTGGTCAGCTTACCGTCAGCTATGATGTCGTATTCCGCCGCAATGATCGTCTTGGGCCATGCGACGAGTAAAAGGACTGCAAAGAAGATCGTCCCCGAGTAGAGTTTGCTCCTATTCATCGAGTTCAAACGGTTACTCCCGTTCCTTTTTCACAGTTGAATTTTGTCGTCATGAATCGATTGGAATTTAGTGAAGGATTTTTTTCATCACGTTTCCATGCACGTCGGTCAGTCGCATGTCGCGCCCCCCGTAACGGTAGGTCAGCCTTTCATGATCCATGCCAAGTTGGTGCAAGACCGTGGCCCACAGATCATACACCGTGGCCGTGTCTTCAACGGCATGGTAGCCCAGTTCATCGGTGGCTCCGTGCACGCTGCCCCCCTTGATTCCCCCGCCGGCCATCCACAGACTAAAACCATAAGGGTTGTGATCGCGGCCATTATTGCCCTGTGAAAAGGGCGTCCGGCCAAACTCGCCGGTAAAAATAATCAAGGTGCTCTCCAGCAGGCCACGCTGTTTGAGATCATTGATGAGGGCCGCAATGGGCTGGTCGACCTGGCGGGCCATTTCCTGATGACCATGGGGCAGGTTGCCATGTTGATCCCAGGGGTTGGCTCGTTGCCCGTCTCCTTTGAAGTTGGAGCAAGACAACTCGACAAAGCGCACCCCCTGCTCCACCAGGCGACGGGCCACCATACACTGACGCCCATAACCAGCCACCAGCGGATCTTCGTGCTCGAAGCCATAAGCCCGTTTGAGATAGGCCGGCTCTTTTTCGAGGTCCATCAATTCGGGGACCGCCGCTTGCATGCGGAAGGCGGTTTCATAGTTTTTTACAGCCGACTGCACATCCCCTTCTGCGGCCGAGCGTTTGGCAAAGTCACCATCCAGCTGCTTCAAAAAATCCAAGCTCGCACGCTGCTCATTCAACGGGCGCCGTGGCTTCACACGACTCACCACTTCTTCCTGATCCAGATTAAAAATCGAGGCACCGGTGGTGGCAGGCAAAAAACCACTGCCGAAAATCGATTTACCCCCGTGGGGAATGCCGGTTTTGTTGTTGAGCACCACATAACCGGGGAGATTTTGATTCACACTGCCCAAACCGTAATTCACCCAGGACCCCGCCGACGGCGACCCCAGGAAGGGAAAGCCGGTATGCATGTAAAAGTTGCCCTGGGCATGTTCTGAAAATTTTGCCGTCATGCTGCGGACCAGAGCAATGTCATCGGCGCAGCCTGCAATATGTGGGAAGAGGTCGGTCATCTCCAAACCCGACTGACCATATTTTTTTGTCTGCCAGGGCGACTGCATGATCTTGCCGTTGTTATCAAACTGGGTGCGCAGGACCTCTCCGGGCATGTCCTTGCCATGCATCTTTTTCAGGAGAGGCTTGGGGTCAAAACTGTCCACGTGGCTCACCCCGCCAGACATGTAACACAGAATCACTGAGCGAGCCTTCGCTTGATGATGGCGGGGCTTCCCCTCCGCCGCACTTAATTGATTCAGGGCCAGCCCTCCGAGGCTGCCAAAGCCCAGCTGCATAAAACGTCGTCGGTAAAAAGTATCAGTAAACATAGATAAGTTCCTTTGAATTAAACAAGGTGGTAACCAAGCGACGCCAATCTTCGGCATCGGGGTTGTCACCTAAAAACTTCCGGCACAGCGTGCGTTCGCTTGCCGTGATCTCACGGGCATAAAACGTCATAAACAACTCACGCAAGACAACATCCACCTCCCGCGTCGTATTCACACGGTTCAACAGATGGCCAGCCAGATCCTCCGCCAAGCCATTCATCATGCTCAAGGCCTGGGCCGGCACGTTGTCGCTGGGCCGACGACTCACCGTGGTCACTGGCACCGGGCGGTTGAAGGCTGTCAGGAAGGGGTGCAAGCGGTTACGGATCACGCTGTCATAAATCGCGCGCTTGTTCTGCCCCGCCACAAAATGCAAACTGTCATAAATCGCCTCCGCATCGAGGCGACGCGGTGTGTAAAAAGACAAGTACTTGTTGACGGGATCAACCTCTTTGGAGGCTGCAGTGCTCTGACTACTCAATTTGAACGTCCGGCTGGTCACCATGAGCTTGAGACTCTTCTTTAACGACCAACCATTCTTCTTGAAATCATTGGCCAGAAAATCCAGCAACTCGGGGTGCGAGGGCTGCCCCCCCATCCGTCCGAAGTTATCGGTGGTGGTCACCAGGCCAGCGCCAAATACGTAATTCCACAAGCGGTTCACCAGCACCCGTCGTGTCAGAGGATTGTCGTCACCCACAATATCCTGCGCCAGCTCCAGCCGCCCACTGTTTGTTTTGTTGTAAGGTTTGCTCGCAAACATTTCCAAAAATTGCCGGGGCACCGCCTCCCCTTCACTTTGATGGTCACCACGATTCAGAAAGGGGGCATCCACCGGGTCAGCCTCATACACTCCGGGGGCGCGGGTGGGCACGGGGATTTCATTTTCAAGCCTGCGATACTGCTCTACCAGTGCCACCATGTTTTCAGGTAATTGTTTGATATCGTGGTTCAACACGTTGCCTTGCAGCAACTGCCCCAAAAACGCCGCCTCGTCGTCGCTGACGGTGCCGGCCATCCACTTGTTCAAAATACTTTGGATGGTTGTTTGATACGCTTTCAACAAAGATGTTTTGTCCACCGGGGGCGTGGCCACCCACAAACTCAGAGGGGCTCCCATACTCTGCGGGGCTTCAGGGCCCATCAGAATCTCGCTCACCCCCCACCAGCTACGCTCGTCCCCCTCTTGGTTGATCACGTCGCGAGCGGTGCGAAATTCATAATGGATTTTTTCACCCTGCCAGATATCCATCTTCCGCGAACTCTGCCACACGGGTAAAGGTTGATTGAGGCGATGATTATCGTGCAGCAAGCCCCCAAATGGGTAGTGCCTGACCGCATAACGCCTATTGGCTTTATCACCGGCGGCGCGTACCCAGAGATTGTTGGCTGACACCGTCATCCGGGGCGAACCCATCACCGCCGCATGTTTGTCGCTGATGAGATGGCTGTACACCCCGGCAGGATAAATGCCTCGAAAGACATTCTCCCCTTCCCCCCTCAAAGCAAAAGAGCCCGCAGGCTGTGTGGATAGATGCGAGCCATTACCTGTTTTGAAAAACGTGGCCGCCACCTTGGGGTCGCGCAAATCAAAGTAAGCAGCGGCTTCTTCTTTCACCTTTTTGTTGTGCGCCTTCACCCGCCCCACATGCCCCTGCAGTCCCTTCCAATACGATTCGAATTCTTCCGGCCCCTGCTCTTTCATCCGAAGCCATGGGGTCAGTGCATCACTGTCATGCTGTTTCTTTGTGCTCTCCACCTTTTCCAACCTGTCTTCAAGTGACTCCAGTTGAGAAAGCCAGTAGGTCGAAAACGCTTTTCTGATTTGAGGTTTCAGTTGTTTGATGGCGTCTTGATGGCGGCGCTGTTTTTCCTGGCTGTCCACCACAATAGTGGTAGGGCGGTTGCTGATCATCACCCCATAAAAGCGGGTGTAGTCCTTCTGACTGAGAGGGTCAAATTTGTGATCGTGGCAACGGGAGCATGACACCGTGAGGGCCATGGTGGCCTTGCTCACCACATCCACCTGATTGTCGGTGAAATTCACCAATTCCTGATAGGCGTCCACCACCCCATATCCAAAAGGGTTCATCCGCAGATGTGCGGGGCCAATGGCCGATTCGTTGATGTGGGTTTCTTTATTGAGTCGGGGCTTCGGCAACAGATCGCCGGCCAGATGCTCGATCATCAGCTGGTCGTACGGCACATCCTGTTGCAGGGCCCGTATCAAATAATCACGGTACTGCTGGGCAAATGCGATACGGGGATCGCCCTCACTGCCATGACTTTCGCTGTAGCGGTACCAGTCCATCCAGTGTCGGGCCCAACGTTCCGCATAAGCCTTGCTGGCCAACAATGTGTCGACATATTTTTCATAGCGCTTCGGATCTTTGCTCGACATAAACGTTGTCACGTCGTCAGGGGACGGAGGCAAGCCCGTCAACACCAGCGACACCCGGCGTAACAAGGTGTGTGGATCGGCGACGTCACCGGGTATCAGTTGCTGCTGTTTCAGACCATCATACACAAAAGCATCAATGGGATTGTGGTGCCAATCGGCGTTGTTCACCTTCGGTGGTTCAGGGTTTGTGATCGCTTGGAACGACCACCACTTTTTACGGTCGTCCCGCACATCGTCCCAGCTGCGCACCGATTTTTTCAAACTGGTGGCCGTGGGCTGTGTGTGACGTGGATCCGGAGCCCCCATGCCTACCCACTCTGTGAAATCAGCGATGACACTGTCGACCAACTTGGGCGCTTTGCCGGGCATCTCCTCTACCCCCGCCTGATGGCGGATGGCCTGGATCAATAGACTCTCATCGGGATCACCGGGTATGATCACCTCCCCCGAATCCCCTCCCTCTCTTAAAGGCTGACTCCAGTCGAGGGCCAGGCCACCCTTCTTTTTGTTGATTGAGTTGTGGCAGTCGTAGCATTGCTCGGCCAGCACAGGGCGAATCTTCTTTTCAAAAAACTCCCGTTGAGCCTCCGTGATCGTCGGATTCTCAGCCAACACCAAAGGGCTCGAAAGCGCCCACAGGCACAACAGCATCACACAACAGATGGATCTTCTCAGCTTCATATTTCCCTGCGGCCAAATCGGACGATTGATTGTCTTGGACCAAGCGCCGAGTGAAAGGACTGCAATGATGATTGTCCATGAGTAATGTTTGCCCCTATTCACCCAGCACCTCCTTTAAATCGGGCGCAATCACTTTGGCCCAAACCTGGTGGCCCTTCTCGCTCGGATGCGTGGTATCGGGCATCATCTCTTCTGACAAGAAGCCCTTCTCATCAAGGAAGGCGGGGCCAATGTCCCGAAAGCTTACGCCCTTCATGCCTTTGAGCAATTCCGGCAGGTAGGAATTGAGCTCAATGATCTGTTTGCGGTGGGGATGATCGAGATTGCGTCTTCGCGGCAATACCCCAAGCACTAAGACCTTCATCTCAGGATAGATCTCTTTCAGTTTCCTGGCAATCGCCTGGACTCCTTCGGCCGCTTGCTTCGGGGTGTCACTTCCCCAACAGATGTTGTTGGTGCCGATTAGCAGAACCGCTCCCTTTGGCGCCTTCTTTAAGACGGGAAGATGATCCAATCGCCAAAGCACGTGCTCTGTGCGATCGCCGCCAAACCCCAAATTGATTGCCTTGAGCGGCACGAAGTATTTTTGCCATACCTTCAAGCCGACCTTTTCATTCTCGAAGTTGTGCGTGATCGAATCGCCAATCATCAGCAGATCGTATTCTCCCTTGCTCATGAGACCAATTTTTTCAGCCTGACGCGCGAACCACCAATCGGCGATCCGTGGTGCAGGGATGACGGACTGGTGCTTCGGCGGTGAAATCGCCTCTTCCGCATTCGGCTCGGCGCAATGTGCCCTCGCGCTGGATAGGACGGTTATGGCGAAGCATAAGATCAGGCTGGCGGCAACGGCTCCTAATTGTCTTTGAATATTCATAGTCTTTTTTTGCTTACCCATCCGCACCAGAACGATTGGGATTTGTGTTCATCTTGAATCTATTTTTGATGATCTGTTGATGGAGAATCTCATGGAAAATGAGCTTATTTACCGGTGAGATTTGACGTCATGATTCGGCAGCCAAAAATGCCGCCTGCCATGGCGCTCGCCTTTGGTCGGCAGGCCGGCGCGTTCGTGATAGGGCCAAAGAATCCGGTCGGCGTCGAGCTCCAGCAGGTATTTCTGGTTGATCTTCATCGCCCTCTCGAATGGGCTCGAGAGCAGTTTCACCTGGCCGAGATCGAAAGGATAGGCTTTCACCTCCGCCTTGGAAGCAACCTTGGTCTTTCCATAATAGCCGTCGCTCTTGGGCGCAGCCGCCGCTACGAGGAGACTCATCACCAGGGCCTGTCTCTTATACACATCTGACGCTGCCGACGATCTACTCTGTGT
>CAJXVQ010000271.1 GCA_913060685.1 uncultured Verrucomicrobiales bacterium | reverse complement strand
GAGATCAGCCTCGGTCTCGTGGGCTCGGAGATGTGTATAAGAGACAGGTACTGCAGGACGGTGCAACCGAGGCGAGCCAAGCCAACACAACGGGCCTGGATGGGATTGCGTCCCGTTTCGATCACCGCCTCGGCGCCCTCCTTGATCAGTTTCTTCACGCTCGCCTCACCTGCATCGTAGAAGCGCGCCTCGTCCCAATGCCCGTGCGGACACAACACTCCGGGCCGTTTTCCTTTCCCGCCCTTGGGCCGATAGAGACTTCCGGTGAGAAAAAACCCGGGGCGTGTTTCGAAGTAAACTTTCTCAACCGTGAAATTGCCGCAATCGATCTTGCCGTGGATGACTGGATTCAGGGGAGTTCGATCTGGCTCCGGAAACAAGCCCACCGACACCTTGAGCGCATGTCGGAGCTTTTGGGATCGCTGCAGCCACTCTTCCTTCGTAGACGGCGGCTTGAATGGAAAGTAGCCATTCAGATCCTTGAGATCAGCGAGGCGCTTGTCCTCCGGCAGCTTGCCTTCCGGCAGCGCTCGCGGGACAGCGGCAGTGAGAATCGACGCAGCGGATACAAAGGCAAGAACAAGGGTGGGCAGTTTCATATCGAAGTCTGCATTACATTCCCAAACAGCGCCCGACTCAATGGGCAAATTCCTTTCCCCTCGGTTCTACGCGGGAACCTTGAGATGATTGGTGACAGTGCTGGAGTGGAGGCTAAAAACTTTGGCTGACGATGGCAAAGCAAGCTAGCAGATAAAAACCACCCCTCTTTTTTACAAATCTTGATGCGCAGCGGCACGGCAGCTCAATGCCATCAGCAGCATCATCGACCGAAGCCTAGGTGGAATCTTTGTCCCCGGCACCATGATTTGGACTCACCAAATCACAAACCAGCCCCCGCCAACGTATTGTCGCAGATGCCTTTGATATCAGCTCAAGGTGCTCCACCTCCCCGAAATCTAATAAGACCGGCGAAGATTCCAAATATTCCCTGGTCAGAAGAGAAAGATTCAACTCCCCCCACTTCTTACCGAACACAAGGTGAACACGGCCTTCCAATCGGCTTGACGGCCGATAGGTCCGAATATGATGCCCAATATCTTTCCTGTAGTATTTGTACAGCTGATAGCCGGTAAGCGGCTCCCCCGTCTCCAACATTTGACCGATCTTAGAATTCGAGCCCTCGTCTTTTATTTTATCTATCGTTCCCGGCAATCTGCGCCTGACTCGAAAAACCACACTTTTTACAAGAGAAGAGACTAGTAGCCTTGGCCCCTTGCCAATCGTCAAGCGCACTTTCTTCCAAAATTTCCGACGCTTGGCAGCCTCAGATCCGCGCATTGCAGGTTCCAACAAAATTAGTTCGAAATTTATTACGGAGAGTTTCCGGAGTGCGTGGGCAAGGGCATAGGCCAGCAATCCACCATAACTGTAACCCACAATCACAATAGGTTCACCCATCGTCAATACTTCCAATTCCTCCGCATAGGTCTTGGCTGCATCTCGAACACTCAAACCAAGGAAAGAACTCCGGCCAAAACCATCAATGGCGAGATGAACAATCATAAGCGACTTGGGAAGGTCCTTCAAATTCACCGTCAGGTGCTGACCAACAAGAATGACACATCCCCCACCACTTCCTTCTTGAAGAACAGTTAGAAAGCGCCCCACAATTGCAACAGTCTCGCTCACATCCCGTCTTGCTGACGGTTTCAACAAGCACGCCATTTCTATAATCTTCGGAGATCGATACACATCGCCGATCATCAGATTACTATCGAGTCTCTCATTCACCAACCCAACAAGCCGCTCTAACAGCTGCGCATGCCCCCCGAGTTCAAAGAAATTATCGTGGATCCCGACCCTATCGACCCCAAGCACCTCAGTCCAGATAAGAGCCAGTTCCTCCTCCTGGGGAGTGCGCGGGGCGGTGTATTCGACCCCGGCGGCAGAGCGGACCATCTCCGGAACGGGCAGGGCCCCGCGGTCCAACTTACCGAAGGGTGTCAGCGGCAGGGCATCCAGCGACACGAAAGCAGCCGGGATCATGTATTCGGGCAGCTTTTCTGCCAAGGCACGTCGCAAGGTCGACATGATCACGGGATCCTTCTCGTCGAGGACAAAGTAGACGACAAGACGCTTGTCACCAGGAGTATCCTCGCGGGCCATGACCACGCTTTCCTTAATCCCCGAACAGGCTCCCAATACGGCCTCAATTTCCCCAATTTCAATCCGAAAGCCGCGAATCTTGACCTGGTGATCGATCCTGCCCAGAAATTCCAAGTTACCGTCCGACTGCCATCGACAGCGGTCGCCGGAGCGATAGACGCGCTCGGTTCTGCCCAGTATTTCGATCTCCACAAAGCGCTCCGCAGTCAATTCCGGGCGGTTGAGATAACTGCGGGCCAACCCGTCGCCGCCGATATACAGCTCGCCGGCCACTCCGATGGGGAGGAGATTTAGAGCCTCGTCGAGGATGTAGACCCGGGTGTTGGCGATCGGCCGGCCGATCGAGATGGTGGAATGGTCTTCGCACGGTTCAATCTGAAAGGTGCAGGTGAAGGTTGTATTTTCGGTTGGACCATACCCGTTGATGATTCGTGTTCCTGGCAGTCCCGCAAGCGCTTTGGAGACATGCCGGGGAGAGAGGGCCTCGCCGCCAATCAACAATTCCTCTATTCCGCTCAGAAGCTCAGGATCCTTATTCACACATCGGTTGAACAAGCCGGCAGTCAACCACGCCGTTGTTATTCCGTGTTGGGCAACGAGCTCCGGAATTTTTTTCAGGGCTTCACTTCCGGACTGAGCCACAACCAAGCGCGCCCCATTCAGCAGGGCCCCCCATATCTCGAAGGTCGCGGCGTCAAAAGAGAGAGGGGCGAATTGCAGGAAAATCCGGTCGCGATCAAAGCGACAGTAGCCGTTGTTGCACACCAGCCGAACAACACCACGGTGCGGTATCTCGACTCCCTTGGACCGCCCCTTCAAACCGGATGTGTAGATGACATAGGCAAGGTGCTCCGAATCGATCGAGATTCCGGGATTTTCAACCGACTGCCCTGTCAGGGCCGAATCGTCATCCATGAAGAGCAGATTGCCAGTGAGACCCACGAAACGTCTTGAAAGCCCTTCCGTAGTGAGAAGCAAAGGATCCCCACAGTCCCCGAGCATAAATGCCAGGCGCGCCTCGGGATAATCCGGATCCAGGGGCACGTAGGCCCCACCCGCCTTGAGGATGCCAAGCAATCCCACGATCATCTCAAAGGAAGGTTCCACACAGATTCCAACAAGCGCCTCGGGACCGACTCCCAGAGAAATCAGGTGATGCGCCAGCTGATTGGCCCGTTCGTTCAGTTCACCATATGTCAGCTGCTTGCCCTCTAAGACCAAAGCCACCGCCTCAGGAGCGTGCTCCGCCTGTTCCTCGAACAACTGATGCACGCACTTGTCCGAATACTCCACCGCCGTGTCATTCCACTCCATACACAGTTGATGGCGCTCCCCCTCGGTCAGCATCGGCAGCTCACCGACAGGGTCCCCGGGAGCGGCGACGATCCCCTCCAAAAGGGTCAAAAAATGTCCCGCCATCCGCGAGATCGATCCTCCGGAGTATCTTTCGGAGTCGTAGTCGAAACTGACTTCAATCATCGCACCACCGGTGGCACTCACTTCCAGTGGGAATTCTAAGGGACTTTCCACCCGAAAAGAGCGATTGCCCCAGTCGCCACCCAAATCATGGAGGTGATCATTGAGGTGATAATCTTCGAAGATGACGAAACTTTCGAAAAGAGGGCTCCCTGCCGGGAGTTGAGAGCCCTGTCGAATCAAGTGCAATGGGGTGTGTTCGTGGGGCCGCATCGCCATCCAAAACCGGTGTATTGCTTGAAGAAAACTGGTAACCCTCTGTGAAGGTTCAACCGACACTGGAACCGGGATTGTGGAAATCAACGGGCCTGTAGCACCGGATATCCGCTCCGGCACTGATCCGCGACCGGAACGTGTCGTCCCAAAGGCGATAGTTTCCTGCCCGCTGTAACGACTCAGGAGAACAGCCCACGCACCCTGCATCACCGTATTTGGGGTGATATCAAGCTCGTCGCATAACTTTCGCAGAAGCAAGGTCAGCGGCCCGGGAAGTTCAATCCGGTGCGAAGTGCGCAAAGATGAGCGAGAGCCCTCAATAAGGGGTCTCCTCCGTTTCGGTTCGCCACCGATATTTAGTATCGAGGCTTCGCGGACTCCTAGCATGGCCTCCGACCAGAACTCCAGGGATGCCTCCCTGTCGCGACTTTGCAGCCA
Source organism: uncultured Verrucomicrobiales bacterium (assembly GCA_913060685.1). Classification (GTDB taxonomy): domain Bacteria; phylum Verrucomicrobiota; class Verrucomicrobiia; order Verrucomicrobiales; family Akkermansiaceae; genus SW10. Next base: position 4,390 of record CAJXVQ010000271.1, on the reverse strand, counting down.
CTCGGCAAACTGCCGAAAAGGGACCGCCGGAGGAAAATCGTATTCCTCGCCACAACGCAACGATTCGTAGGCGGAGAAGAGCTCCTTTAGCAGCATCACGCACGAGCGTCCGTCGATGATTGCGTGATGCGACGTCCACAACAGCTTGAAACGATCATCCTTCAGCCGAACCAGGACAATCCGGAAAAGGGAGCCGGAATCCTCGAACCTCGTTCGCAAATCGCGTTTTTCCAAGGCCTCGAATTCGCGATCCTGTTCTACGGGTGATTTCTCGCTCAAGTCAATCAGTCGCCATGGCAAATCAAATTTGGAATGAACCGATTGCTCCGGATTCCCGTTGCGATCGAGCGAAAAGGTGGTGCGAAGAATTTCGTGCCGACCGACGAGGAAGACCCAGGCTGCGTGGAATCGTTCCACGTCGAGAGGTTCCCGGAGATCGCCCACGCATTGCACAAGGTTAATGCCCCCCCCGTCATCCACATCTCCAGTGACGAACATGCCGTGCTGGATACCGGTCAGGGGAAAGGTCAATTGCTGGGAGGAAATCGGCGGATTCAGAATTCTTGGTGGTGAAGTGTTAGGAAGAAGTGGGAAGGACTTTCTCTCGCCCATCGCTGAGCCTTGCCGAATCCGAGCCTGCCGGAACAACGATTGCCTTCGCCGCAAGGCCGATCAGGAGAAAAGCAAACTGGTCGCGGGTCTGGGCCGGGGCCAGCGGAGCACACTCCGCGTGCGCTGCGACTCCCAAGAAGACTATTGCAAACCACAGGCCGTTTGGAAGAATGAAAACAACCCGATCCCTCTGCATAATTCTCCATGATCGCAAGGCCCTCCCGCCTTCCGTAATCTGCCCGAGCAACTGACCATACCCGAGTGGCTCAAATCCAGTTTCCAGCACACAATGGCCCTGCGGACCATGCTCTCCACTCACCCCCAGTAACCCTCGGATTCCCCAATATCTTTTAGTCATTGTATTTCTCAATAGTCATTTAGCGAGGCACCTCAAGTCTATTTGGCTCCAGATACAAAACTAAATTCGCAACGAGCGCAATATTTGCGTTCACAAAAATCCCGCAGCGCGTCAAAACACGAAATATCTTTTCGCATTGGGAAAATTAATACATATTAAACATTCATGGGATTCTCTCTTAAAAAAGATCTCAACCGAGTCAAAACCCTAAAAACTCGCAAGATATCAGAATGTCGCATCTTCCTGACAAGGCTCTAAGTAGGACTACTTATCTTCCCCTCCAAAATCGCAGCCAACTCACCGGCCCAGATCTGAATATCAGGCTCCTCGGTTATGGAATGATGATCCCGGCATGATGATTGTATCAAATTCAAATTAGGGGCAGGGATCAAATACTGCCAGAGTTCGTTATAAATTTTCGGTCTCTTTACAACCGCAATAACTGTTGCCCTGCCATCATAAGGAGTGACTTGGTAATCCACCATCATATCTCTATAAAGAGAAAACACCCTCTCCGCCCGAAGCTTGGCCGGCAATGATTCAGGCTTGATTTCCGCCATTTTCAACTGCCTTCCGACTCTCCATTGTCTCACCCTAAACTTAAGATGATTGACTACCCGGGCGTAGGTTATTTTACGATCACGTTTTTCGTGCTTCCCTGAAGCGTAACTCTCCTTCAGTTCAATCTCAATTCTCTTTACTTCACTTTTTGAATAGCTCCCCTTAAATTGAACGACGCTATAAGGCAAAAATGGGTCCAATAAGAAAATATGGCCTACGGTTTCCCCGGCTTCCAGGAGCACCTTGGCAATTTCATAAACTATAAATCCACCAAAACAATATCCACCCAAAACATACGGCCCATGGGGTTGAATCTCCTTCATCTCCTCAATGTAGGTATCCACAACGCTCTTCAAATCTGTCAAATGATCCATTGAATCATCGTGCCAATGACCTTTAAAAAAATGAGATTTCTGCCCATCCGGTAAATATCGTCGAACAAAATTGGGACCGGACCACTGCGCCCAAAACAATGTGGGTTTTGGCTCGGAGGATGGCTTCACTTCATCACTTGACTCAGGTGAGTTTTCTTTCTCAGAGTGCACGGCCTCAATCTTTTCTTTAACCAATCCCGCAAGCTCTGAAACGGTAGAATAAGACATCAGAAGATTTAATGGAATCCGCACATCAAACTCCACTTCCAGCTTGCGAATAATCGTCGCGGCAGAAATTGAGGTGCACCCCAAATCAAAAAACAAATCGTCGTCAACCGATTGGGGACTATGTCCAAGTTCCGCCAGGCAAGCCATTTCAAGTTCCGTCACAATCTTATCCCGCCAAGCCGCTTTGTCCGATTCTCCTTTCTGAGAGGCTCCCTGCTTCGCGATAGCGATAGCTTCGGTATCAAACAATTCTACCACAGCGTAAAAATCACCTTCATTAAGCTGAGAAAACCTCATCTCTAATTGGCTCTCCATCCAATCAACCTTGTCCAAACATATTGAAGAGGCATCAAGAGGTTCTGAGCAAACCTTAATGATGGCTTCTTTGGCAGCCCAAATCGCAGTCAAAATTCTGGCGTCACCACCACAATCGAATGAGTTTCGAACCGCATCAATTTCACTCAAATTGGAAAAAGCTTCGACTAACTCACCAATTGAATCCGAAAACCGCTGCACATCGATACCGATTCTTTGATCACACGCTGCTGCGAGCACAGTACTTTCACTATGAGAAATCGATAAGAATACATCGGGAACAGATTGACCATTTTTCTCGAGGACGGGAGCTTTCCCTCGCTCAGATAAAATGGACAGCTCAGGATGCGCGAACGAACCCTCAAAGCCTCCTTGATATTGTAACCAGGTAGCTTTGGCAGCCATCCTCCCGGCAATGAACTCGGATCGTCGACTTAATGCCGAGAATTTTTGAAGTTGTCCTCTCTCTTGAGTGGACAGAATCGCCTCAAAGCGCTGAGTGAATGCTTCCGAAATAGGAAAATCCAATCTTCCAATTTCGAGCTTGCCTAGCCCAAGCGCCTTCACCCACCTCTCACTATTGAAAGGAAATCCCCAGCTCTCAATCATCGAATGCGTTCCAGTAGCTTCATTCAGGTCGATTGCGGCCTCAGGCTTCCCTCGCAGTACGACCTCGGTTTGTTCCCACGATTTCAACTCATTGATAAGAAATGCACAACCCTTCTCCGGAGACACGAAATCGGTCCCGCGATTACGAAATCGCTCAGCACTATTGCCCTGTCGGGTCATTCCAATATCAAGCCAGGGACCAAAAATCAACGTCTTGGCGTGAATCGAAAATGCGCTACCCCATTGTTCAACCAAGCAAGCCGCCAATTGATGCCCCGAACCATAAGCGGTCAATCCGGGTGAGCCAAAACGAGCCCCCCCAGTTCCTAAATTAATGATCGTTGGTTTGTGTTCCAGCTGAGCTAGACCGGCAACAAGGTTCGCAGTTCCCAAACCTCGAATGCGAACAACATCCAAATAATCCTCATACCGGGTCATCGCCAACCGGCGCTCAATGAGAATGGCCGCTCCGTGGATCACCAAATCGATTCGTCCATAGCGAGTTTCACAAAACTGAATCAAGCCTTTCACTGCGGTCCCATCAACCACATCCAATTGTTTATAGACAACAGTGATCCCTTTCTTCGCATAATCCAGAATGTGAGCTGCTCTCTCACGACGAAACAGTTCACGCCAACTTGCTTGCTCCAGCTTAACGGGAGTGATTGAAGAATTGGCTTTGGCATGCGCATCCGAAATTTCTTGCTTTAATTCATCAAAAGAACGCACAGGTGGTACTGCATGAATATCCTCTTCAGCATCCCTTCCTGTAATGATCACGGTTGGGTTCTTCAGCTCCCGAATCAAGGCATCGGACAATATTGCGGTCACTCCTCGAGCTCCCCCAATCGAGAGAATCACGGCATCTTCCTTTATGCATGAAGTCAGCAGAATTTTCTCATGTTCAATTTTCTTCTCGACCCAATGTTCAATATTGCGTCCCTCTCCGGTGTAAACAACATGTGTGGGTCTACTCACCTGACTTAACTCCTGGATCAGCTGATCAGGCAATGCTGTCAGTGAAGCCCCCGCCTTATATTCAAGAATCTTCAAGTTCAACCCCACATGCTCGTGATGGAAGCAACGATAAAACCCTTGCAGAGTAGTTGCCAATTCATCGCCAGGAGTTGTGAGCGCCAACAGGGTGCAAGCGCGCTCATCATCGACATGCAAACTAAGTGCGTCGGCTAAGGCGTAACGTTCCCCAAGAAGCGCCTCGATTGCATTCCACCAGGTATTGGGCTCTTTCCACGCATCCTGTGCACACGACGCCCCTCGCCCCAAATCCTGTCTCTTATACACATCTCCGAGCCCACGAGACCGAGGCTGATCT